>NZ_JBBCIR010000081.1:0-36027 GCF_037189885.1 Paludisphaera sp. | reverse complement strand
CCGCCCCCACCCCCGGGCCCCCGGCGGCCCTCCCGCCCCCCCCTTCTCCCATCCTCGGCCCCGCGGCCCCCGCGGCGGCCAAGGGCTCGCCCCTGAGCCTGCTCTGTCGGCTGCGGATCTGAGACGCCCCGGGCCCCTCGGGCGTCCTCCAGGCCGACGAACCGCGCCCCGCGTTCGCGCCTCGCGCCCGCCCGACGGCCCTCCCCGCCGCGTCCAGGCCACCCTTCGCACTCGGATCGGAGACCGTCCGGAGTCATGTTCGATCGTCTCATCGTCGGGTCGTTGAACAACCGCCCGCTCGTCGTGCTGGCCCTCTTCGCCCTCGTGGCGGTGGGGACCAACTCGCTGCTGAACCTCCCCATCGACGCCGTGCCGGACATCACCAACGTCCAGGTGATGGCCCTGACCAACGCCCCGGCGCTGGGGCCGGAGGAGGTGGAGCAATTCATCACCGTCCCGGTCGAGAACGAGATGAACGGCATCCCCTACGTCCAGGAGGTGCGGTCGTTCTCGCAGCTCGGGATCTCGGGCGTGACCGTCGTCTTCGAGGAGGGGACGGACATCTACTGGGCCCGCCAGCAGGTCAACGAGCGCCTGGCCCAGATCACCGCCGACATCCCGCCGGACTTCGGCCGCCCGGAGATCGGCCCGGTCGCCACCGGCCTGGGCGAGATCTTCCAGTTCGAGGTCAAGAACGCCGACGACGCCGAGCACCCGCGCTCGCTGATGGAGCTGCGGACCATCCTCGACTGGGAGGTCGCCCGGCCGCTGAAGACGGTGCCGGGCGTCGTCGAGGTCAACCCGTTCGGCGGCGAGCTGAAGACGTACGAGGTGACCATCGACCCGGCGCGGCTGGTCGCGCGGAACATCTCGATGGACAAGGTGTACGACGCGCTGCGGCGCAACAACGCCAACACCGGCGGCGGCTACATCGAGCGCGAGGGTCAGCAGCGGGTGATCCGCATGGTCGGCCTGATCTCCGACCTGGAGGCGCTGAACGACGTCGTGATCGACTCCAGCCGGACGGGCACGCCGATCCGCGTCCGCGACGTCGGCGAGGCCCGGTTCGCGCCGATGATCCGCACCGGGGCCGTCACCCGAGACGGCCGCGGCGAGGCCGCCACCGCCACCGTGCTGATGCTCTCCGGCCAGAACTCCCGCGTGGTCGTGGAGCGCATCAAGGCCAAGATCGCCGAGATCCAGAAGACCCTGCCGATCGGCGTGGAGATCGAGCCGTTCTACGACCGCGCCTCGCTGATCGAGCGGACCATCGCCACGGTGACGCACAACCTCACCGAGGGCGGGGTGCTGGTCGTCATCGTCCTGCTGGTCCTGCTGGGGAACCTCAAGGCCGGGCTGATCGTGGCCTCGGCCATCCCGCTCTCCATGCTGTTCGCCGGCAACCTGATGCTCTCCGCCGGGATCGCCGGCAGCCTGATGAGCCTGGGGGCGCTGGACTTCGGCCTGATCGTGGACAGCGCCGTCATCGTCATCGAGAACTGCGTCAGCCGCCTCTCCCACGCCAGCCCGCGCGAGAAGTCGGTGGACGTGGTCCGGCGCGCGACGTTGGAGGTCCGCAAGCCGGTCGTCTTCGGCGTGGCGATCATCACGCTGGTCCACCTGCCGATCCTGGCCCTGGAAGGGGTCGAGGGGAAGATGTTCCGGCCGATGGCCCTGACGGTCGTCTTCGCCCTGATCGGCTCGCTGATCCTGTCGCTGACCGCGACGCCCGTCCTGGCGTCGTTCTTCCTCAAGCCGGGGACCGCCGAGCGCGAGACCCTGCCGATCCGGGTCGCCAAGCGGCTCTACCGCCCGACGCTGGAATGGTCGGTCCGCCGGCCGTGGACCATCTCCATCGCCGCGGCGCTGGCGATGCTGGCGACGGTCCCGTTCGCCATGCAGCTCGGCGGCGAGTTCATCCCCCAGCTCGACGAGGGGGACCTGGTCGTCGTCCTGATCCGCCCCCCCGAGGCCTCGCTGACCGAGGGCCTGGAGGGGACCACCAAGTTCGAGGCGGCGCTGCACGAGCGGCTCCCGGACGTGATCCGCACGGTCGTCAGCCGCACCGGCCGGCCCGAGATCGGCATCGACCCCGCGGGCGTCAACCTGACCGACGTGTTCGTCCTGCTGAAGCCCCCCGCCGAGTGGAAGTCGGTGAAGTCCAAGGATGAGCTGATCGACCGCGTCAACGAGATCGCCGCCGAGGTCCTGCCGGGTACGTTCCTCAGCTTCACGCAGCCGATCCAGCTCCGGTTCAACGACCTGCTGGCCGGCGTGCGGGCCGACGTCGGCATCAGCCTCTTCGGCGACGACCTGGACGTCCTCCAGGACAAGGCCAACGAGATCGCCTCGGTCCTCCAGAAGATCCAGGGCGCCACCGACGTGAAGGCCCAGGTGCTCGGCGGCCTCCCCTTCCTCAAGATCACCATCGACCGCGACAGCATCGCCCGCTACGGCATCGACGCGGCCGACGTCCTCGACGTCGGCACGGCGCTCGGCGGCAAGATCGTCGGCCAGGTCGTCGAGGGCCAGCGCCGGTTCGACCTGGTCGTCCGCGTCTCGCCCGAGGCGCGCGGGGACGCCCAGGCCATCAGCCAGCTCCGCGTCCGCGACTCCCAGGGCCGGCTCATCCCGCTGCAGGAGATCGCCGCCGTCGAGAACGTCGACGGCGTCTACGAGATCTGGCGCAAGGACCGCCGCCGCCGCGTCATGATCCAGGCCAACGTCCGCGGCCGCGACCTGGCCAGCTTCGTCGGCGAGGCCCAGGAGAAGGTCGAGGCCCAGGTCGAGATCCCCCGCTCCTACTCCCTGGAATGGGGCGGCACGTTCGAGAACCTCCAGTCGGCCACGCAGCGGCTGACCATCGTCGTCCCGGTGGCCCTGCTGGGCATCTTCCTGCTGCTCTACTTCTCGTTCCAGTCGATCGGCCTGGGGATGCTGATCTTCCTCTCGGTGCCATTGGGGGCGATCGGAGGGGTCATGGCGCTCTGGGTGCGAGACCTGAACTTCAGCATCTCGGCGGGCGTCGGCTTCATCGCCCTCTCGGGCGTGGCGGTGCTGGACGGCCTGGTGCTGGTCTCGGCCATCCGGCAGCTCATCGAGGCCGGCGAGCCGACCCCGGACGCCGTCCGGGCCGCCTCGATGTCCCGACTCCGGCCGATCCTGATGACCGGCCTGGTCGCCAGCCTGGGGTTCGTCCCCATGGCCTTCTCCACCAGCTCCGGCGCCGAGGTCCAGCGACCGCTGGCGACCGTGGTCATCGGCGGCATCCTGACGAGCACGCTCCTGAAGCTCGTCGTCATCCCCGCCATCTACCCCTGGTTCGACCCGGGGCCGCCGAGGCCCGACTCCAGCCTCGACGAGGAAGCCCTCGGCGAGGACGGGGGCGACGGCCGCTGAGCCGTCGTCCGGTTGAAAAACCGACGGCCGGCGAGGACTCCAGGAGCCCCGCCGGCCGTCGATGATCGCGACGATCCTACGATCGCGGGCCGATCAACGGCCGCGGAGGAAGGCCCGGGCGGCGAGCCTCGGGGCGCCGTGCGCCATCCGGACGGCCGCGGCCCGGTAGCGGGCGGTCACCGCGTTGACGTAGCGGTTGAAGGGGGACGAGGTCGACCGCTCCTCCCCCTGGGAGAACGTCACCGCCGGCTCCGAGCCCGGGGCCGTCAGGTTCTTCCAGGTGATGTTCGCGACGAAGTCCGTCCCGGGCTGGTTCGCGCCGGCGCCGTCCAGCGGCACGCCCGTCGCGCCGGTCACGCCGGTCGGGAGCTTGCCGTTGACCGTCAGCCGATACGTCCAGTGGAGGTTGAGGCGCTGGGCGGGCGTCAGCGTCACGGTGTTCGTCGCGGCGTCGTAGGCCGCGGCGACGACCCGCACGGCGCGATTGCCCCGGCCCACCAGGACGATCCGGTAGTTCGCGGGGTCCTGGGCCGTCGCCGGGTCGAGGGCGCCGTTGAACGTCAGCACGATGGACGTCGGGCTGGCGTGGAAGCCGTAACGGCTCAGGCCGGTGACCTGGGGCCCGCTGGCGGCGACCACGACGTCGGCCGAGCTGGACGAATCGGCGCCGCCGCCGGAGAAGACCGCCCGGAAGACGTGCGTCCCCATGCCGAGCGCCCCGGCGTCGAAGGTCGCCACGCCGTTCACCACGGGGACCGTCGCCAGGAGGTTGTCGCCGTCGAAGAACGAGACCGTCCCCGCGATGGTCGGGTCGCCCGGCGTCGTCGCGACGACGGTGGCGGTCAGGGTCGTGGCCCCCCCCGCGCCGGGGGAGGCGGTCAGGGTCGTCGCAGTCCCCACCGGCGCGACCACCACCTCGGCCGCCGCGGCGGAGGAGGCCGTCGCGTAGTTCGCGTCGCCCGAGTAGACCGCGGTGATCGAGTGGCCGCCGACCGGCAGGATCACCCCCCGCAGCGTGGCCGTGCCGCTCACCGTCGAGGTCGCGAAGATGGGCGAGGCGTTCGCGATCGCGGTCGGGACCAGCTCCGCCGTCCCGATGGGCGAGCCGTCGACGAGGAACGTCACCGTCCCGGTCATGTTGGAGCCGCCCGCGACGGCCGTGAAGATGGCCCACACGTCCGACGTCTCGCCGTAATACACCCGCGACGGCTGGGCCGCCACGGTCCCGATGATCGCCGCGTTCTTGGCCACGTCGACCTGGACCGACGCCGAGGTGGACGGGAAGAAGTAGACATTGCCGAGGTAGCCCGCCCGGAGCGAATTCGCCCCGGTGCCGAGGCCGGACGTCGTGAACCTGGCGGTCCCGTCGGCGGCGACGACGGCCGTGCCCAGCAGCGTATCGCCGTCGTAAAAGGCGACGAGCCCGCCGGGCTGGAACGGCTCGACGGCGGAGGTCACGGTCGCGACGAGCGTCACGGGCATCCCATGGACCGCCCCCGTCGGCGTGGCGAGCGTCGTCGTCGACTCGACGAGCACCGACGGCGCCACGGTGCTCGACTCGCGGCCCTCGTAGACCGGGTCGCCGGAGTACACCGCGCGGATCGCCCGCGCGCCGAGCCGGAGCGCCCTCATCTCGAATGTCGCGACGCCGTTGACCACGGGCGCGGACCCGAGGACCGTCGAGCCTTCGAGGAACTTCACGGTCCCGGTCGGCGCGGGCAGGCCCAGCTCGGCCGAGAGGACGGCGGTGAACGTCATGACGGTCCCGTACGCGACCGGGCCCGTCGGGCCGGCCAGCGTGAGCGTGCCGGGCGCGCCCTCCACGGCCAGCGAATAGGCATGGATGACCGTGTCACCGTTCGAGTCGGTGACGGACACCTCGAACTCCAGCGGCGCGGCGAGGCGGGAGGTCGCCGTGCCGGACAGGAGGCCGCTCGGGCTGAGCGTGAAGCCGTCGGGCAGCGTGCCCAGCAGCGCGAAGACGTAGCCCTGGCCGCTGCCGCCGGCCGCCGTGAGCTGCTGGGAGTAGGCCGCGCCGACCGTGGCCGCGGGGAGATCCGCCGGGCTGATCGTGAGCGGCGGGTCGACCACGATCGAGTAGACGCGAACCCCGTGGCCGCCGCCCACGGTCGTCGCGGTGACGGTGAACGTGTACGTCCCGCCCGTCGCGATCGAGCCGTGCAGCAGGCCGTCCTCGTCCAGCGTCAGGCCTTCGGGCAGGTCCGTCGAGGTGAACGTGTAGCCGAGGATCGAAAAGCCGCCGGTCGCGGACAGCTGGCTGGAATACGCCTTGCCCGCCCCGGTCCCCGGCAGGCTCTCCGGGTGGAGGACCACCGCGGGGTCGACGATGAGGACGTAGGTCGTCAGGCGTCGCGCCCCCTGGTCGTCGCGCGCGTCCAGCTCGATGCTGAAGGTGCCGGCCTCCGTGGGCGTGCCGGCGATCAGGCCCGCCGAGGAGATGGTCAACCCGGCCGGGAGGGGGCCGGAATTCGCGGATAGCTGGAAGGTATACCCCACGCCGGAGCCGCCGACCGCCGTGAACTGGAAGCCGTAGGCGTTCCCCACCGTGCCGCGGCCGATGTAGTCGGGCGTCACCCGCAGCGGCGCGTTCAGCGTCATCAGGAACGTGACGGTCGTCGAGGCTCCCGTGGCGTCGGTCAGCGTCACCTCGAACTCGTAGGGAGCCCCGTCCCCGGTCGGCACGCCGCGGAGCAGGCCGTCCTCGTCCAGCTCCAGGCCGGGCGGCAGCGATTCCGCGGAGAATGCGTACCCCTCGCCGGACCCGCCGCCGGGCGTGAGCTGGACCTCGAAGTACGTGTTGCGGGCGGGCGTGGGCAGCGTCTCGGGCCCGATCGTCAGCGCCGGGTTCACATACAGGACGAAGCCCTGGGAGTCGTCCGGCGCGACGCCATTGGCGGCGAGGATCGTCAGCGGGTACGAGGCCGCGGCCCCCGCGGCGGGGATCCCGGAGATCGTCGCGGTGCCGTCCCCGTTGTCGAGGAACGTCAGGCCGTCGGGCAGGACGCCGATGTAGCCGATCGAGGGGGTCGGCCCGCCGGTCGTCGTGATGGTGAACGAGAGCGACGAACCGATGGCGAAAGCCGCCCAGGACGGCGACGTGATGGACGGGGCCTCCTGATGCACGCCCTCGACCGCGCCGATCGTCATCCAGGCGCCGGTCGTGCGCGGCTGCCACCGCTGGTCGGTCGGCAGGCCGGTCGCCACGGCCGGATCCGCGTTGCCGATCAGGAGGCTGCCGAGGCGCGGCATCATCGTCTTCGTCGGCCCGCCGTTGTCGGCCAGGGGCATGAGGAGGGGATCGGACGCCGGGATGAATCCGCCGGCGAAATTGTGGGCCGACCCGAACAGGTTCCCGTGCCCGTAGCTGGAGACGCCGATGTGGCCCAGGATGTCATAGGAGAGGTCGTAGACCTTCCCCGGGTCCGACGACGTGATGACCGTGTTGAACAGGAACGTCCCGGGCCAGCGCAGGTCGGAGATGGTCTCGACGCCGGTACGGCCCGTGTTGTCGACGATCGTCGCGCTGTCGATCCTCGCGGAGCCGTCGTAGTTGAACACCGCGGCCCCACGCCCCTGGCCATCCTCCCCGCGGCCCGCGTCGGTCACGACGCCGACCGAGGTATAGACGAGGCCCCCCTGGCCACCCAGGGCCTGGTTGGCCGTGAATGTGGAATTGGTGATGTTCACGGAGCCCTGATAGCTGAAGACGGCGCCGCCCAGGCCGGCGCCACCCCCGCCGCCCTCGTCGCCCGCGCCGCCGCCGAACCCGCCCATCCCGCCGCCGCCGCCGCCTCCGCCGCCGAAGCCGCCGCCGCCCCCGATCCTCGCGCCGCCGCCGCCGCCGCCGAACCCGCCCTTGCCGCCTTCGTTCTCGCCCAATTCATAGTAGAGGGACGAGCCGCCGCCCCCGCCGCCGCCCAGCCCGGAGCCGGGATGATTGCCGCCGGACACGCCGTCAAGTGAGCTAGCGGAGCCTCCCGAGCCGGCCTGGCCGCCCGGTGCCCCCCCGGCGCCGGCCCCGGGAAAGGAGCCACCCGCCGTCCCGGCCCCGCCCGGATCGAACAGGCCGCCTCCGCCGCCGCCGCCCCCTTCGCCTTGGTCGCTCGGCGGGCCGGCGAAGTTGCCCATGCCCCCGGCGCCGCCCGTCCCGCCGCCGCCGCCGCCGGCCTGGTCGCTCACCAGCACCCCGCTCCCGCCGTCGCCGCCCTGGGCGACGTTGCCGGTCAGCGTCGCGTTCGCGATGTTCAGCGTCCCGCCGTAAACGTAGACGGCGCCGCCGAGGCCCGCGCCGCCGCCGCCTCCCCATTGACCTTGGCCGCCCTGCCCCCCCCTGGCGAGGCCGTCGGCGATCGTGATGTTCGATAACGATAGGGTCGCTCCCGGGCCGACCCCGAAGACGCGCCGGGCACCCCCGCCGCTGATCGTCAGGCCGGGGGCGTTCCCCCCGTCGATGGTCACGTCGTCCTCCAGCACGACCAATCCGGTCGATCCCCAGTCCGCCGGAAAGGCGTCCGTCGTGAGCGTGATGGTCTGGCCCGCGAGTGAGGAATCGAACCAGAACACGTCGGTTTCCGTGTTCTGCGACGCCTCGATGATGGCCTGCCTGAGCGTCCCCGGCCCCGAGTCGGCCAGGCTGTCCACGAGGATGAGCGCCGGCACGGCGCGATCCTCCAGGAACTCCATCCGGGGGCGGCTGGATCGCCGCGGGGCGTTGAGGCGTGATTGACGGCGGCGCGGGAAGCGAGGTTGGTTCATCGAGGTGTCCAGGATGCGGAGGACCTCCGGCCGCGTGGGCGTCCACGCGCGCCGGGGATCGTCGCCGCGATGAGGTAGGATGACGCAGCCCATCGAAACGGCCACGACTCTTTGAAAGACTTAGAACGCCTCATGCCCGGATGCGAACACCCGACCGAGATTTTACGTCATGTCGACGCCGCCGTCGCGCATGGGGGGAAATCCCAAAATCCTGAAACCCCGCCGATCGACCCGCGGATCGTGAGGGCGTTCGATCATGACGCTCTTTGACATACCGGAAGCAGTCGAGGATCGAACGAGGACGATCCCGGGGGCGACGCGGCGCGCGCCCATCAACCGAAGATGAGGGTCCAGTTCCCCCCCGGGGCGGACGCCCTCGCGCATCCTCTCCGACGGCGCGACGGGGTGCCCCTCCGGCGGGAAAGGCGGCCTCGCGCCGGGAGTCGTCCGGGACGGCGAGGCCGAGCGCCCCCTCGTCCGGCCCTCCGGACCGCCCTCTCTCGGCGGGAGAAAGGACGAGCGTTTCACCCTCTCCGGCCGAAGGAGCCCTTCGAAATCGACGAACGAAGCCAACGGATTCTCACCGCAAACTTTAGCAGACCAAGATATTACGTCCGAAACAGCGTCGCGGCCGGCGCGCGAACGAAGCCAGCCGCGCGAGCCTCGAACGGGTCGACGGCTGGTTCCCCCTTGGCTCCAGGGATGAGGCGAGTAACCCCGAGCCATCCTCGGAGCGTGACGGACGAGAAAACCGCTTCGAAAACGACGAACGAAGCCAACTCGTCGCGGCGGCAACTCACGTGGGCAAAACGATTTAACGCCTGCCTGGCGGAGATGCCGGCGCGCGAACGAACCCAACGCGACCCAGGAGGAGGGGAGCGCCCACGGCTCGGGTTCAACGCGCGGCTTCGGGACCGGTCGGCGTGGCGAAGCTCAGGTGGTGGGCGCAGTGGACGCGGACCAGTCGGAGCCACTGGTCGCGGTCGAGATGACCGAAGACGCGATGCGGCGCCAGGGGGCCGGGGGCGGCGGCCATGGCGGCGAGCGCCTCGCGGAGCAGACGCGCGCCCTCGCGCGGGTCGATGTCCTCCGGCTGGCCCAGGCCGGCGGGGAGGGGGATCCCCTCGGGGAGACGGCCGGTCGCGAGCACCTCGTCCCGACGCTCCGGGGGGACGCGAAGCGACGTGTCGTGCGGGCCGTCGACGGGCGCGGCGAGCACTCGGCTCGTCACCGAGGCCAGGTGGTGGAGGATCTGCCCCAGGCTCCACGCGCCGGCGGTCGAGCAGCCTTCGACCAGGCGGGCGACTTCGGCGTTGATCGCGTCGAAATCCGGGTAGTCGAGCGTGCGTCGTCCGGGCGTCATGGCTGGTCCTGGGGTCGAGGGGGCTCGCGACGATCCCATGCTAACCGACGCCGGACGAGGCCGCCACCGCCCCGGTCGCCTCCTGGCCCGTCGGGAGGACCAGGCCGAGCCGGGGCAGGTCGTCGGCGTGGGTGACGCGGTTGCGTCCCCGTCGCTTGGAGTGATACAGGGCCATGTCGGCCGATTCGAGCAGCAGGGCCGCGAGGGCCCCGGGGTCGGCGTCGCGATGCGGCATCGTGGCCACCCCGAAGCTCGCCGTGACCTCGCGGACCGGCCAGGGGCGCGTCTCCAGCTCGCGCCGGACGCGCTCGGCCATGGCCGTGGCGCCGTCGCGATCGGTGCCGGGCAGGAGTATCGCGAACTCCTCCCCGCCGAACCGCGCCACGACGTCATGTCCGCGGGCCCCCCCCTGGAGCACGGCCGCGACCTCGCGCAAGGCGGCGTCCCCCGCGGCGTGGCCGAGGCCGTCGTTGATCGCCTTGAAATGGTCGATGTCCAGCAGGACCAGCGACAACGGCAGGCCGTGCCGGCTGGCGAAGGAGGACGAGACGTCCAGCGAGTCCAGCAGGAATCGACGGTTCCACAGCCCGGTCATCGCGTCCGTCGACGCCGCCCGCCGCAGCCGCCGGAGGTCGTCCTCCAGCCCCGAGCGGTCGACCCGAAGGGCGTCGATGGTCGCGTAAGCTTCCTCAAGGCGCAGTCGGAGTTCATGCACCTCCGCCAACAGGAGGGGCGAACCGTCGGCGTCCTTCGCGCGGCTCGATTCGGCTGAAGTCATCTAGACATCCCATGGCCCGTCGTGTCGAGGGGGGGCGCGGCGGCTCTCGCGTCGCCCGTCATGGGTATCCTAGGCCTTGCAATCATCGCGTCCAGCGAGGAAGCCCCGCGAGCCGCCGCGCGCGGCCTCCGTGCAGCGCGGCGCGCGACCGGGTCATCAACTGCTCGCGCTGCGATAGGAACGCAACGCGACGTGGAAGAAACGCCGGCTGACCCAGAGCGACGCCCCGGCCACGACGACCGTCCAGGCGACCATCCACGGGTCCAGGACGCGCACCATCACGTCGGCCGGGACGTTGGAGACCAGCAGGATCGGGACGACGAAGGTGAAGAACCGGCCGATCGTCTCGGCGCCCCGGCCCGAGAAGATCTCGCGCGGGTAGCGGACGAGGCTGGAGAACAGCCACCACATCTCCATGAGGCTCTGGTTGCGGACCATCCACACCGAGACCGACGTGAGCATCATCATGAAGCTGTAGGCGATCGCCACGCCGCACGCGAACGCGACGACGAACGCCGAAGCCCGCGCCGGGTCGAACGTCCACCCCTTCTGGGCCAGGGCGATCCCCATGAGGATCGCCCCCATCAAGAGGTTCGGCGCGGTGCCCCAGTCCATCTTGCGGCAGGAGACCAGGAACTGCTCGTCGATCGGCCGGAGCAGGAGGAAGTCCAGGTCGCCGGTGCGGACCAGCTCCGCGAACTCGTTGCAGTTGTCGAGGAAGAACGTCTCGATCACGCCGTTGATCGCGAAGAAGCAGCCGACGAAGAAGAAGTAGTCGGGCTCGCTCCAGCCGGCGATGGTGCTGGTCTTGGCGAACACCGTCTTGTAGAAGGCGACGAGGATGCCCATCCACAGGAGTTCCACCGAGACCTTCACCAGGAAGTTGCCCCGGAAGGCCATCTCGCGGGCCAGCGTGTAGCGGGCCAGCCCCGCGAGCATCCGCGCGTATCGGGCGACGCCTGCGACCATCGGTTCAGCCTCCGAACGCGCTGTAGCGCCTCAGCCCGGCGCGGTAGAGCGTCCGGGCCAGGACCGCGAAGGCGACCGCCCAGAACAGCTCCAGCGCCAGGTGGAACAGCAGCTCCCCCCCGCGGACCTTCCCCTGGAACACGACCGCCGGGAAGTACGCCATGTACTGGAACGGCAGCACCTTCAGCAGCCCGGACCACGGCTGGGGCAGCAGGTCGAGCGGCAGCATGTGCCCGGAGATGAAGAAGTTGAGCGTCATCACGATGTAGAGGATCGACGTCACCTCCAGGAACCAGAAGCCGACCATCCCCACGCAGGCCTCGAAGTAGAACCCGACGGCGAACGCCAGGATCAGCGAGGCGGCGTAGGCGAGCATCTGGGTCGCGTCCGGGAAGCCGTCGAAGTAGCCGCGGCAGGCGTAGAACAGCCCCGCGTAGGGGAGGAACGACATCATGATGTAGGCGAACTTGTGCGCGACCCGCGCCGAGAGCAGGTAGCCCAGCAGGTCGAGCGGCTGGATCAGGTAGCGCTTCAGCGTCCCGTCGCGGATCTCCCGCGCGATGCCGGAGGCGAGCCCCGGCATGCTGGAGAACATCCGGCTGATGTTCGTCAGGAGCAGGTACGCCACCATCTCGCGGTAGTTGAAGCCCCCCAGCTCGGTCTGGCCGGAGCCCTCGTAGATCGCCCGCCAGAGCAGGATCGTGGTGAGGATCGGCAGGAAGCGCAGGACCGTGCCCAGGAGGAAGTCGCCGCGGTACGTCATCCGCTCGATGAGGGCGACTCGGAAGATCCGGGCGTACTTCACCAGCGCCCGGATCGGGCCGGGGCGCGGGGGCGCGGGGAGAGGGAGGGCGGCGTCAGGCGGCGTCATGGGCAGGCCGGGCCTCCTCGAAAACCTTGGCGATGACCTCCTCCAGCGGGGGGGCCTCGACGCTGACGTCGGCCAGCGCGTGGCGGTTGAGCACGTCGGCGAGCGCCTCGGCCACGCGATGGCGCTCGACGCGGATGGCGGCCGACGGCCCCTCCAGCTTCGAGACCTCGCCGTAGCGGGACAGCTCGGCGTGGTCGGGGGGCTCGCCCACGAACTGGAGGCGGACCAGCTTCGACTCGCCGAACCGCTCGACGATGCCGGCGAGCGGGCCGTCGTGGACGAGCGTCCCGCGCGTGATGACGATGACGCGGTCGCAGAGCGCCTCCACGTCACGCATGTAGTGGCTGGTCAGCAGCATCGTCACGCCGCGACTCTCGTGGTAGTCGCGCAGGCACTTCTGGATGGCCACCTGCGCCACCACGTCGAGCCCGATGGTCGGCTCGTCCAGCAGGAGGACCCGGGGCCCGTGCAGGAGGGCGGCGATCAGCTCCATCTTCATCCGCTCGCCGAGCGACAGCTCGCGGACGGCCTGCCGGGTCAGCTTCTCGACCCCCAGCAGCTCGGTCAGTTCGCCGAGCGTCCGGTCGAACCGGTCCTTCGGGATCGAGTAGATCTCGCGGTGGAGCTGGAAGCTGTCCGCGGCGGGGAGGTCCCACCACAGCTGGTTCTTCTGGCCCATCACCAGGGCGAAGCGGCGCCGGTAGGCGTCCTCGCGCAGCCAGGGGACGTGGCCGAGGACCGTGGCCTTGCCGGCGGTGGGCTGGATCAGCCCGGAGAGCATCTTCAGCGTGGTCGTCTTCCCCGCGCCGTTGGGGCCGAGGAAGGCGACCATCTCGCCGGGCTCGATGGAGAAGCTGATGCCGGAGACGGCCTTCACCTCGTTGTACTCGCGGCGGTACAGGCCGCGGAGGGAGCCGAGGAGCCCCTCCTTCTTCCGGAAGACGCGGTACGTCTTCGACAGCCCCTCGACCTCGATGATCGGCATGGACGGCGGTCCCCAGGGTGCGATGCGGTGCGGCGCGCGGCCCGGTCGATCAGATGTCGATGCCGGTGGCCGTGTAGGCCTCTTCCATGATGAACTTGTAGCGGGCCTCGGGCTCCTTGCCCATCAGGTCGCGGACGGTGCGCTCGGTGTAGGGGCTGTCCTCCTCCGGGACGACGACGCGGAGCAGCCGCCGCGAGTTCGGGTCGAGCGTCGTCTCGAACAGGAGCTTGGCCGGCATCTCGCCGAGCCCCTTGAAGCGGGTGATGTCGGGCTTCGCGTTCGAGGGGAGCTTGCCCAGGATGCGGTCGCGGTGGGCGTCGTCGGAGGCCCAGTAGGTCTCCTTGCCCCAGGTGATCTTGTACAGCGGCGGGCAGCCGAGGTAGACGCGGCCGTCGCGGATCAGGCCGGGCATGTGGCGGTAGAAGAACGTCAGGAGGAGCGTGGCGATGTGGTGGCCGTCGCTGTCGGCGTCGGTCAGGATGACGACCTTGCCGTAGCGCAGCCGCGCGGCGTCGTACTGGCCGTCGAGCCCGCAGCCAAGGGCGCTGGCGAGGTCGGCCAGCTCCTTGTTGTCGAGCATCTTGGACCGGCCGGCCTGCTCGACGTTCAGCACCTTGCCGCGCAGGGGGAGGATGGCCTGGACGTCGCGGTCGCGCCCCTGCTTGGCCGAGCCGCCGGCGCTGTCGCCCTCGACGATGAACAGCTCGGTCTCCTCCGGGTCGGAGCTGTCGCAGTCGGCGAGCTTGCCCGGCAGGTTGAGCCGGCCGCCGACGGCCGTCTTGCGGCGGACCTGCGTGGCCGCGGCGCGGCTGGCCTCGCGGGCGCGGGCCGCCTGGATGACCCGGGCGGCGACGGCGTCGCCGATGCTCTTGTTCTGGTGGAGGAACGCCTCCAGGCTGGGCCGCACCAGCGACTCCACCTGGCCGCGGACCTCCGGGTTGTTCAGCCGGCCCTTCGTCTGGCCCTGGAACTGGGGCTCGTGGACGCACACCGAGAGGACCGCCGTGAGCCCCTCGCGCACGTCCTCGCGCTTGATCTCCAGCCCCTTCTTGACCAGGTCGTGCGCCTCCATGAACCGCTGCACGGCCGAGCCCACCGCGGAGAGCATCCCCATCTCGTGGGTGCCGCCGTCGCGGGTGGGGATCGTATTGACGAACGACATGACCTCCTCGTCCGTCGACTCGGTCCACGCCAGCGCCAGGTGGAGCCGCAGGCCGTCGTCCTCGACCTCGCGCTCCAGGACGAACGGCGTGGGGGCGACGCGGACGTCCTCCCGCCGCTTGTTGACGTGGTCGAGGAAGTCGGCCACCCCGCCGTCGTGCCGCAGCTCGACGCTGGTCTTCGCCTTCTCGTCGACGAACTGGATCACCAGGCCCTTGTTCAGGTACGTCTTCACGTCCAGCCGCTCGGCGATCAGCGAGGCGTCGTAGTCGAGCGCCTGGAAGATCTCCGGGTCGGGCGTGAACGTGATGGTGGTCCCGGAGCCGCGGGCGGCGTCGCCGGCCTCGACGGGGCCCAAGGGCTTGCCGCGCTTGTAGCGCTGGGCGTACACGCGGCCGTCGCGGCGGACCTCCGCGACCAGGCTCTTGGACAGCGCGTTGACGACGCTGGCGCCGACGCCGTGGAGGCCGCCGGCCACCTTGTAGGCGTCGTTGTCGAACTTGCCGCCGGCGTGGAGGGTCGTGAAGATGACCTCCAGCGCGCTCTGGCCGGTCTTGGGATGCTTGTCGACGGGGATGCCGCGGCCGTTGTCGGCGACCGAGACCGTGCGGCCGTCGGAGTGCAAGGTGACGACGATCCGGGTGGCGTGGCCGTTCATCACCTCGTCGACCGCGTTGTCGACGATCTCCCAGACGAGGTGGTGCAGCCCCGCCTTGTCGACCCCGCCGATGTACATGCCGGGGCGCCGGCGCACGGCCTCCAGCCCCTCCAGCACGGTGATCGATTTGGCGCTGTACGTCGCGGATCCGTTCGACATCGCGGTCTGGTCCCTCTCCTCGAGGCCCGGCGGGCGGCGCCGGGACGAGGTATTCTTCGCGGTCGCGGGGGTTCGTCAATCCTTGGCGTCGTCGCCCCGGGGCCGGGCGTCGGCGGCGTCGACCTGGTCCGGCGGCGGGACGGGCTCGGCCTCGGCGGGGAGCAGGCACTCCAGCGAGCCGCGCTGGAGGATGGCGTAGCCCTTGCCGCCGCGGCCGGTGACGGGATATTTCGTCGCCCTGACGATCTGCTCGGCGCCGCGGTTGGTCCGCACGGCCAGCCCCTCGCGCTTCTTGTTCGCCAGGACGAAGCCGATGACGCGGTCCTTGGCGTCGAGCTTGATCGCCGCGACGCCCCTCGCCGCCGACGCGACGACGTTGGCCTCGGTGACGGGGAAGATCAGCACGCGGGCGGCCCGGGTCGCCAGGCAGACGTTCTCCGAGCCGTCGGTCGCCTCGACGCCCACCACGGCGTCCCCCTTGAACGTGGGGTCCATCCGGACGACCAGCCGCCCCTTCTTGGTCGAGACCGGGGCCAGCGAGGCCAGCGGATACCGCAGCACCTTGCCGCCGGCCGTCAGGGCCACGACGTACGGGGGCGGCGGCGTCGAGGGCCCGGCCTGGCCGTGCCCGTCGCCATTCCCCTCGGCGTGGCCGTCCCCGTTCCCGTTGGCCGAGGGCTCGTCCAGGTCGACCCCCAGCCCGCGCTGGACCATCCGGGGGGGGGACTGGGAGTGCTTCGTGAAGTCGGGCAGGCAGCGGGGGTCGTGGCAGACGACGCCCACCAGCCGCTCCTGGTCCTCGAAGGCGAACAGCTTCTGGATCGGGTCGCCGTGGCCGGTGGTCATGATCAGGTCGTTGACGCGCGCCGTGTAGCCGACGCCGCGGTCGGTGAAGAATGTGATGGTCTGGCGGGCGCGGGCGCGGTAGACCCAGCCGACCTGGTCGCCGTCGCGGACGCGGATGCTGGCGACGTCGGTGAACGACTTCTGCCGCTTCGTCCAGCCCTCGCGGGTGACGATGACCCAGGCGTCCTCGTCGACGATGTAGTCTTCCTCGCGGAACTCCAGCGGGGCGGCCGGCGCCTCCACCTTGGTCCGGCGGGGCTCGCCGTACGTCTTGGAGATCTGCTTCAGCTCGTCCTTGATGATCGCCCAGCGCGCCGGCTCGTCGGCCAGCAACGCCTGGATCTCCTCGGCGCGGGCGCGCTTGGCGGCCAGCTCGTCGAGGATGTCCTGAATCTCCAGCTTGCCCAGGCGGTAGAGCTTGGTCTCCAGGACGGCGTCGGCCTGGAGGTCGGAGAGGCCGAACCGGGACATCAGCTTGGGGGCGGCGTCGGCCTTGCCGTCACTGGCCCGGATGATGCGGATCGCCTCGTCCAGGTTGTTGAAGACGATCGCGAAGCCTTCGAGGATGTGGATGCGCGCCAGCAGCAGCCGCAGCTCGTTGTTGAGGCGGCGGACGACGACCTCCATGCGGAAGTCGAGGAAGTGCTGGAGGATCGTCCGGAGGTCCAGCCGCCGCGGGACGGCGACCTCGGCGCCCTCGGCGGGGAGCAGGCACGTCAGGTTGACGGCGTAGTTGGTCTGGAGCGGCGTGTTCTTGAACAGGTACGCCATCGCCGCGTCGGCGTTCGCGCCCGGCTTCAATTCCAGCACGACGCGGACGTCGTCGGTGCTGAGGTCCTTGACGTTCGTGAGCTGCGGGACCATCCCCTTGCCGATCAGCTCGCCGATGCGCGCGACGAGCGGGTCCTTCTCCTGGCCGTAGGGGATGGAGTCGACGACGATGGTGTTGGGCCGGTCCTCGGGGCGGTGATAGGTGCCGCGGATCTTCAGCGAGCCCTGGCCGGTGGCGTAGATCCGGCGGATCTCCTCCGCCGTGTTCAGGACCACGCCGCCGGTGGGAAAGTCCGGGCCGATGATGTGCCGCGTCAGCTTCTCCAGCGGGGCGTCGCGGTCGTCCAGCAGCACGATCAGCGCGGAGATGACTTCCTTCAGGTTGTGCGGCGGGATGTTCGTCGCCATCGCCACGGCGATCCCCGACGCCCCGTTCACCAGCAGGTTGGGGAACTGCGCGGGGAGGACGACCGGCTCCTGGGTCGTCGCCATGTAGTTGTCGCGCAGGTCGACCGTCTGGTCGCGCAGCTCCGAGAGCAGCGCGTGGGCGATGCGCGTCAGCCGGCACTCGGTGTACCGGAAGGCGGCGGGGGGGTCGCCGTCGATGGAGCCGAAGTTGCCGTAGCCCTCGATCAGCGGGTGCCGCAGCGAGAACGGCTGGGCCATGCGCACCAGCGCGTCGTAGATCGACTGGTCGCCGTGGGGGTGGTAGCTCTTGATGACCTCGCCGACGACCGCCGCGCACTTCATGAACCGGCCGTCGGCGGTGATCCGCAGGTCGGACCACATGGCGTACAAGATCCGGCGCTGCACGGGCTTGAGGCCGTCGCGGACGTCGGGCAGGGCGCGCGAGGTGATGACGCTGAGCGCGTAGTTGAGGTAGCGCTCCCGCGTCGCCTCCGCCAGCGGGACGTCCTCCGTCAGCGAGCTTCGCCGCGCGCGGACCTCCCGATTGTCCCCCCCTGCCCGCTTCCGTTTCGCCATCTCCGGCCCCGACTCCTTTCCGACGTCCTCGCCCGATCATCATCCCGTGACGACGGATCAGACCAGATTCCAGGCCAGCCACAATACCAATTACGGGGCGTCGGCCGCAAGGCCGACAGTGTACAAATCTACAAATCCGACGCCCGCGGTAGACGACGCCGCGAAGGGAGTCCGGCCGTCCCGCCCGATCAGTAGTAGAGCTGCCCCCGGATCCAGAATAGGTCGTTGACCCCGGAGCGTCGACCCGGGTCGAGCTCGACGGGGGTGTCATAGTACGAGCGCTGCCAGTCGAGGTAGATCTTCAAGTAGCTGGTGAGATACCAGTTGAGGCCGACGTCGGTCATGCCCATGCCGCGGGTCCATCTCTCGCGGTCGGCCAGGCCGGCGCGAAACACTTCCTCGCCGAGTTGCAGGTCGCTGAAGCGGGCGAACAGTTCGACGGCGCCGGGCCCCCAGGAGTTGCGGGTGGGGTCGAAGGGGCGGAGGGGATCGACGCGGCTGCGGTCGCGGACCCGCTCGCCGGTGATGAAGTAGGCGAGCGTGAAGTGGCTCCCCGTCACGGGGATGGAGAACAGGCGGAACGGGATGCCGGCGCGGGTGTATCGGTCGCGGCTGGTCTGCCATTCGGCCTCGAAGGACATCCCGCCGACGTACCAGGCCAGGTGCGCCGCGCCGGCCTCGTGGGGCCCGCTGAGGTAGGCGTCCTCGTTGAACTCCAGGAAGATCGAGGTCGCGCGGCGGGCCGCCTCGTCGTTCTCGGACGACTGGAGCGAGGTCCGCAGCGGCAGGGGGTGTTGCGGGATGGCCTGCGCCCCCAGGTAGCCCGAGACCCCCAGGTTGAGGTCCCGCAGCAGGGGGAACCGCTCTGTCTGGAGGAACGGCTTGAAGTTCACGTACGCGACGGCGTCGCGGGTGGTGTTCTCGTCGGCCAGGCCGGCGAGGTGCCCGCCGTAGCCGCCGACGGCGTACTGGAGGCGTTCGTCAAAGAGTCGCCCGTGGGCGAGCAGGCCGGCGGATCGCGACAGGCCGAAGTTGAGCGGGAACAGCGAGCGTTCGGGCGTGATGAAGTACTGCTCCAGGTGGTCGTACCAATCGTAGCTATAGGGCACCAGCATGCGGCCGAACCGGAGCCGGAAGCGGGGGTCGATGTTGATGTCGACGTTGCCGTCGAGCAGGTCCCAGACCCCTTCGACGCTGCGCTGGATGGAGACCTCGTAGTCGAACAGGCGGGTGAGTCGGCCTTCGAAGTAGACGCGCACGCGCGGGATGTAGAGGCCGCTGGAGGCCGGGCGCTGGTCCCCCGGCGAGAAGACCTTGAAGTCGGTCTGGTCGAGGATGCGGAACCGGAGCTGATACTCGTCGTCCCAGGTGGACAGGCCGAAGCCCTCGTCGCCGAAGAACCCCCTGGCGTCGAAGTTCCTCCCGCCCCCCTCCCCCGACTCGTCGTCGCGGGCGGGGTGCCACGCCTCGTTGCCGAGGGGAGGCATGTCGAGGAAGCCGCCGGGGGCCTCGTCGACGGCCTCGCCGGGGGGTCCGGTCGGGATGCCCTCGGCCTCGCCGTCGGCGAGGCGTCGGCGGAGGTCGTCGTATTTCTCCTCCAGGGTGCGATACCGCTCGTCGGCCGCGCGGCGCTCGCGCTCGGAGCGGTCGAGCCTTTCGAGGATGGCCCGGTTCATGGACTCCAGGTCGCGGAGCCGCGAGTCCAGGGATGGTTCCGGCGCGCGGGGGGGCTCGTCGGCCGAGGCCGGCGCGATCATGGCCGCCAGCATCAGGATCGCCGCGCGTCGCATCGAGATGTGATGGGTCCTCCCGCTCGGGCGGGCCGCCGATGGGCCGCGTCCTGGGGAGATCATCGGCCGCGAGGGGGGGCGGTCTTGACCGTCGGGCGGGAATCCCGGGCGGGACATCGCGAGCCGAATCCCGATGCCTTGCAGTAGGTTGCGTCGCATGAACGGGCGCGTCGACGGTTTTTCGACGACGGCGTCGGGAAGGTGCGGGTATCGGCCGTCCCGTTGTCGATGTCAAGCCGCCTCGCGCGCCGGGCGACGGCGACCACGCCCGACCGGGCCGGCGTCGGCGATCGCCGAATGGACGAAGGACAACGCCCGGGCGCGAGTGGCCCGGCCCCCCGAGGAACTGGTGCCACCATGCCGGAAGAAACCATCGACGCCGGTCTGCTCGAACAGACCAAGAACCAGATCCGAAAGCTGGTGGCCGAGATCGCCGACCTCGCCGAGTCGGACGTCCAGCCCGCCGAATTCTACGGCGAGTTCCTCAATCGCGCCGTGGCCGCCACCGCGGCGTCCGGCGGCGCCTTCTGGCTGCTCGACGGCCGGGGGGGGCTGAGGCTCCAGTATCAGATGGACTTCGCCCAGACCGGCCTGATGGACGGCCGGGTCAAGACCGCCCCGCACGACGCCCTGCTCGGCTGCATGGTCCAGGCGTCGCAGCCGCAGGTCATCCCCCCCGGCGCGGTCATCGAGGGGATGCCCCAGGCGTTCAACCCCACCCACCTGGCGATCATCCTGGCGCCGTTGATCGTCGACAAGCAGGTGGTGGGCCTGCTGGAGATCCTGATGGATCCGGCGCGGCGGGCCGCGCAGCAGAAGAGCACCCTGCGGTTCGTGGGCGACCTCACCGACCTGGCCGCGAACTATCTGAAGAACCGCCAGATGCGGCAGATGGCCTCGCAGCAGCGGATGTGGAACCAGCTGGAGACCTTCACCCACCAGATCCACCACACGCTGGACTTCAAGGAGACGACCTACGCCGTCGTCAACGACGGCAAGCGGCTGGTCGGCTGCGACCGCCTGAGCGTCGCCCTGAAGCTCTCCGGCCGGACGCTGGTCGAGGCGATCAGCGGCCAGGAGGTCGTCGAGCAGCGCTCCAACCAGGTCCGCGAGCTGACCAAGCTCTGCAAGGCCGTCATCCGCTCGGGCGAGGATCTGGTCTACACCGGCCACACCGAGGGCTTCGCCCCCGAGCTGCGCGACGCGCTGGAGATGTACGTCGACGAGTCGGGCTCCAAGGCCCTGGCGGTCGTCCTGCTGCACAAGCCCGAGAAGGAGGAGGGGGCCGAGCGCAAGGAGAAGGTGGCCTACGGCTGCCTCGTCGCCGAGCAGATCGGCGACGAGATCGCGCCGACCGACATGCACGCCCGGACCGAGGTGGTCGCGCGGCACGCCTCGACGGCGCTCTGGAACGCGCAGGAGCACCACCGGATCTTCCTGCGGCCGGTCCTGAAGGCGATGGGCTCCCCCTGGCGGCAGCTCCGGGGCCGGACGCTGGCGAAGATCCTCGCCGTCCTGGGCCTGGTCGTCGCGCTGATCCTCGCCCTGACCTTCGTCCCCTGGAACCTCCGCATCGAGGGCCGCGGCGCCCTGATGCCGGAGGAGCGCAGCATCGTCTACGCGCCGGAGCGGGGCATCATCGTCGAGGTCCCCGTCGAGCACGGCGATCAGGTCAAGAAGGGGGACCTCATCGCGCGGATCGACAGCCTGGAGCTGGAGGGCCGACTGAAGGACCTCCAGGCCCAGCACAACAAGGCGAACTCGCAGGGCCTGATCCTCCAGCAGCAGGAGCAGGCCATCAGCCAGCGGCAGCAGAGCCGGCAGGAATCGCTGCAGCTCCTCGCCCAGCGCACCGAGGCGCAGATCACGGCCAAGAGCACCGGCCAGCAGATCGAGATCGTCAAGGAGCAGATCGAGCAGCTCTCGATCCGGGCCCCGCACGACGGCATCATCACCACCTGGGAGGTGCGGAAGAACCTCCTGGGCCGCCCGGTCGACATCGGCACCGAGATCCTCCAGGTCGCCGACGTGGCGGGCGAGTGGATCCTGGAGGTCGAGGTCCCCGACGACGACATGGGGCCGATCCTCGCCGCCCAGGCCGCGCTCGACGACGAGATCAAGGCGGGGACCAAGCAGCCCGGCGCCGCGCTGTCGGCCTACTTCGTCGTGATGACCGAGCCCGAGCACCGCTACCAGGGCTACGTCCGCAAGATCGCCTCCAAGGCCGAGACCAACGCCGAGGGGGCCGAGCAGCGGCACACCGTGAAGGTGACCGTCGGCTTCAACGAGGCGGTCCGCAACGAGTTCCTCGCCCGCAACCAGGAGTTCCGCCCCGGCGCCGAGGTCCGCGCCCGGATCGACTGCGGCGACGCCCGCCTGGCCTACGTCCTGTTCCGCAAGGTCGTCCAGGTCTGGCACGAGTCGGTCCTGTTCCGCTGGCCGTTCCTCCGCTGATCCCGGACGAGCCGAGCCGAGCCGAACCGCCCCCGAATCCCCCGGGGCCCGGCGCGAGAGCCGGGCCCCCGTCCCCAACGAACACCGCGCCCGATTGCCCCGGAGGATCGCACAGCATGTCGCCCCTGAAGACCGCCGCGTCCCTGACCCTGGGAGCCCTGGCGACCGTCGTGACCGCCGCCGCCTTCGGCCAGGGGGCGGCCCCCCAGGCACCGGCCGCCGCCACGCTCGTCCTGGACTCCCACGAGAACCTGGCCACCGTCCAGTGGATCCAGGTCTCCGACGTCGCCGCCCTCCGCGAGGGGGTCATCGAGCGGATGGAGCTGCAGCTCGGCGACGTCGTCGAGCAGGGGGGCGTCATCGGCACCCTCCACAAGGAGATCGCCGAGCTGACCGTCGCCAAGAGCCAGCTCTCCGCCGACAGCGAGGGGCCCATCCTCAGGGCCAGCGCCGCCCTGGATGTCGCGACGGCGGTCGTCGCCCGCAACCGCCGCCTCCTCCAGCGCGGCGCCGACCTGGTCTCCCAGGAGGAGATGACCAAGTCCGAGGGCGAGGCGAACGTGGCCCAGGCCCAGCTCAAGGAGGCCCAGGAGCAGGACGCGATCAACGAGGCCGAGTTGGCCCTCGCCCAGCAGATGCTCAAGGAGCACACGATCGTCGCCCCGTTCGGCGGCGTCGTCATCAAGCGCTACAAGGAGCCGGGCGAGAGCATCCAGGCCAACGCCGCCGTCGTCCGGATCGGCAACCTCTCGCGGCTGGCGGCCACCGCCTTCATCCCGCTGGAGTACGCCTACCGCGTGAAGGTGGGCCAGGCCGTCGAGCTGCACCCCAGGCTCGAGGGCGCCGCCGGCGACCAGCCCATCGAGCGCAGGACCTTCCGCGGCGTCGTCAAGTTCATCGACCCGGAGATCCAGCCCATCAACGAGACCGCCGTCGGCATCCGGGTCGAGTTCGAGAACACCGACCTCGTCCTGATGCCCGGCCTCAAGGCGGCCATGACCATCCACCTGGACGACGCCGTCGCCGCGCGGCCGGCCCCCCGCCCCGCCCGCTGAGCCGAGCCCGGCCGGGCCGAGCCGGCCCCGCGGACGACCCGACCGGAACTGGACCGGACCCGACGAGGAACCCCGATCGATGAGCGCAGCCCCTTCCACCTCGCCGGCGCCGTTCGGACAGGCCGCCGAGCACCTCCGCGTCCGGCTCCGCCCCGACCTGGTGGTCCAGCCCCAGTTCTACGAGGGGATGACCCACTACGTCATCAAGGACCCGCTGGCGCTGAAGTACTTCCGGTTCAAGATCGAGGAGTACTTCCTCCTCCAGCAGTTCGACGGCAAGCAGAACCTCCAGGACGTCAAGCGGGCCTTCGAGCGCAAATATCGCCCCCAGACGATCTCGATCGAGGACCTCACCCGCTTCGTGGCCCAGCTCCACGAGGCGGGCGTGGTGATGATCGACAGCCCCGAGCAGGCCGCGGCGCTGATCCGCCGCCGCCGCAAGAACCGCTGGAAGAAGGTCAAGGGCTTCTTCACGAACATCCTGTTCATCAAGATCCCGATCATCGACCCCGAGCGGTTGCTGAACTGGATGTACCCCTACTTCCGGTGGATCTTCACCCGGGGGTTCATCGCGGCGAGCGTGGCGGTGATGCTCGCGGCCGTGGTCCTGGTCGTCAGCCAGTGGGCCCACTTCTACGCCAAGCTGCCCGAGTTCCAGAGCTTCTTCAACTGGTGGACGATCTTCACGTTCTGGATCAGCCTGGGCGTGGTGAAGATCATCCACGAGTTCGGCCACGGGCTCACCGCCAAGCACTTCGGCGGCGAGGTCCACGAGATGGGCATGCTATTCCTGGTCCTCACGCCGGCGCTCTATTGCGACGTGACGGACTCGTGGCTCCTGCCCAATAAATGGCATCGAATATGGATATCGGCGGCGGGCATCTACGTCGAGCTGTTCCTGGCGTCGATCGCCACCTTCGTCTGGTTCAACACCGAGCAGGGGCTGCTGAACAGCCTGTCGATGGCCGTGATGTTCATCTGCTCGATCAACACGGTGCTGTTCAACGCCAACCCGCTGCTGCGGTATGACGGCTACTACGTGATGTCGGACTGGCTGGAGATCCCCAACCTGCGGATCAAGAGCACCCAGTTCTTCAACTACCTGATCCAGGAGAAGGTGCTGGGCCTGGAGATCCCGGTCCAGAGCTACCTGCCGCGGTCGCGGCGGTCTCTGTTCGTGACCTACGCGATCGCCAGCTACCTGTACCGCTGGGTCGTCACGTTCAGCATCCTGTTCTTCCTGTCCCAGGTCCTCAAGCCGTACAAGCTCCAGGCCCTCAGCTACATGCTGGCCATCGGGTCGGTCATCCCGCTGGCCGGCATGCCCATCTTTCAGTCGATCAAGTTCCTACGCACGCCCGGGAGGATGCGCAAGGTGAAGAAAGCACGAGCGGCGGCGTTCGGCGCGGCGTTCGCGGCCATCGTGGCGGGCGTCCTGTTGATCCCCACCCCCCTCCGCGTCCAGGGGACGCTGGTCCTCACGCCGGCCGAGTCGGACGAGCTGTACTCCGAGGTCGAGGGCCGCCTCGTCGAGCTGGCCGTCCGTGACGGCGACTGGGTCCAGGCCGGGGCGGTCATCGCCAAGATGGTCAACCCGGAGAAGCAAGGCGAGCTGATCGAGCGCCAGGCCGAGCACGACTCGTACTGGGTCAAGGCGCTCTCCTACAGCCAGAGCCCCGACAACGAGGGCCGCGCCCAGGCCCGCCAGAACGCCCGCATGGCCGAGGAGCTTGAGCCGGCGCTGACGAAGCTCAACGAGCAGCTCGGCAAGCTCGTCCTGACCGCCCCCCGCGACGGCCAGGTGATCGGGCTCCCCCACGAGGAGACGATCGGCCAGTGGGTCAGGCCGGGCAACGCCTTCTGCCAGGTGGCGGACCCCCATCGGATGGAGGCCCACCTGATCATCGACCAGTCGGACATCGACCTGGTCCGCATGGATCCCCCGCCGGTCGCCTGGGTCAAGGTCTACGGCCGGTCCGAGCTGACGCTCAAGAGCCAGGTCTCCCAGATCGCCAAGCGGAACCGCGAGGAGATCCCCCCGGAGCTGTCCAACATCGCCGGCGGCGAGATCGCCGCCAAGCCCGACCCCAAGACCGGCCAGATCAGGCCCCAGTCGGCCGTCTACGAGGTCATCATCCCGATCGACAACGCCCGGCTGGAGTTCCACCCCGGCCAGCGCGGCTTCGCCAAGATCGACGCCGGCCACGCCACGTTCGGCTGGTGGCTCTGGCGGCTCATCACCAAGACTTTCCACTTCACGATCTGACGCCCGATCGGCCCGGCCGACGACTTCTCAACGAGGCCCGCCCGCGACCCCGAGGCCGCGGGCGGGCCTCGCCGCGCCTCCGGGGCCCGCGATTTGGCGGCGAACTTCCGGGGGGTCGGCGTCGAATGGTAGGTGTACCGACGGAGAGTATCCCGACCCGCGGGTCGATGGCCGGATAGATCGAGGAAACGGGCCCTGATGAACCTCTCTTGGAAGCTCGGCCGGGTGGCGGGGATCGACGTGTTCCTGCACCCGACCTTCCTGCTGCTCCTGCTCCTGCCCGGCGTGGCGGAGCGCCTGCCCCTGGTCCTGGCCACTTTCGGCTGCGTGCTGCTGCACGAGCTGGGCCACGCCCTGGCCGCCCGTCGATTCGGGATCGGCACGGCCGACATCACCCTCTACCCCATCGGCGGCGTCGCCCGGCTGACCCGGATGCCGCGCGCCCCGGGGGTGGAGCTGCTGATCGCCCTGGCGGGCCCGGCGGTGAACCTGGCGATCGCCGTCGCCCTGGCCCCGCTCGCCCTGACCGGGGGCGGCTTCGCGATGGACCTGATGGCGATCAACCTGGTGCTGGCGCTGTTCAACCTGATCCCCGCCTTCCCCATGGACGGCGGCCGGGTGCTCCGCGCCCTGCTGGGGGGCTGGATCGGCCGGGCGCGGGCGACGAGCTTCGCTGCGGCCGTGGGCCGGACCCTGGCCGTCGGCTTCGGCGTCTACAGCCTCCTCTCGCTCGCGCCGTTCCAGGTGGCCCTCGCCGTGTTCATCTACCTGGTCGCCGGCGCGGAGGAGGCGAGCGTCCTGGCCGAGGAAGGTCGCCGCGCCGGCGCGGCCGGGAACGTCGACTGGTCCACCCCGGCGGGCTATCGCTGGGTCCAGACCCATCCCGGCGTCTGGCGGCTGGCCCGCAACGGCTCGGCGTCGCGGGGTTCCTCGTGGAGCGGGGCGCGATGAGCCTCCGGCCGGTGGTCGAGCTGGGGGTCGCCGAGGCCCACGCGATCCTCTCCGCCCGCCCCGGCGGCGAGGATCTCCCGCCGCTGGACGCCATCGAGAACGAGGACTGGGGCCGCGACTGGCTCCTGAGCCGGTTCGAGGAGATCCCGGCCGCCGAGCTGGCCGCGCTGGGCCTGCGGTGGGACGACGGCGGCGAAGGCGAGGCGGACGACCGCGATCAGTCGGGTTGAACCCGGATCGTCAGGTTCCGCCACTCGTGGTCGCCGGCCTTGTCGTAGAGCCCGAGGTGTCCGGCGTCGGGCTCGACGTCGTCGGCCGTGGTGACGAGCGCGCCGTCGAGCCGGATCTCGACGCGCGGGCCCGACGCCCTGAGCGCCAGCTTCCGCCACTCGCCCGGGGGCTTCGCGACCGAGTTCAGGGCGTCGGCGTCGCGTTCGAACCGGGGGGGGCTGGTGGCGTGGCCGAACAGCATGAGGCGGCCCTCGCCGTCGCCGAGCGGGACCTGATAGCCGCGGACGGGCCATCGGGGCTCGGCCGCGCCGGTCTCCGCGCCGGCCCGGAAGAAAAGGCCCCCCTCGGACCCCTCCTTGAGGATGCGGAACTCCAGCTCCAGCTCGAAGTTCTTGTAGACCTGGGCGGAACGGAGCCAGCCGTCGCCCGGCCTGGAGACGAGCAGGCCGTCGGCGACCGAGAAGCGGTCGGTCTGCTCCGCGACCCACCCGGCGAGCGACTTGCCGTCGAAGAGCGGGGTCGGCGCGGGGGGCTCCTCGGACCCGGACAGCAGCCCGGTCGTTAGAAGGATGGCGGCGATCGCCCCCGGCAGACGTCTCATCGCTCAGAGCCTCGCGGCGCGGCGGGCGGGATCACGGCGTGAGAGATGGGCCAGGCCTCCCACGCCGACACCCTGATTATGTCCTATCCGGCGCGCCGGGGTGGGGATTCCGGCCGGCTTTCGCGGAAATCCCGGGCGGGTCACGACGCCCCGTGCGCGTCGGGCCGGATCCGGGCGGCCAGGTAGTGGACCGGGTGCCCCATGCGGACGGCGGCCTCGGCCAGCCGGTCGAGCCGGCCGGAGCGCTGGCAGAGCTCGGCGATCGACGGGCAGGCGAGCATGGCGTCGGGGACGTCCAGCAGGTGGCGGATCGCCTCCTCGGCGGCCTCGCCCTCGCGGCCGACGCGCGCCAGCAGGTTGACGAGCACCTGCGCCGGCAGGGTCGATTCCGGGTCGCCCCCCTCGGTTCCCGCTTCGGCCCTGGCGGGAAGCTTGCCCCGGAAGTGCTCGACGGCCGCGTCGACGTCCCTCCCCAGGAGGGCCTTGAGGTAGACGTGATGGTCCTCGAAGGTCTTCTCGAACGGCGGGGCCGAGTCGTACTGGAGGCGGGGCGAGAGCCGACGGCCGTACTCGGTGAGGTCGAGGGCCAGGGCGAGGACTTCCGGGTCGGTCGCCATGACGGACCAGCGGACGACGGTGGTCAGGTGGGAGACGTCGGTGTGGTAGGCGTCGTCGTCGAACAGCCAGTCGCGGCCGGCGACCATCGCGGCGAGCGGGGCCCCCTTCGCGCGCTGGGGCTGGCCGCGGCGGGCGACGTCGGCCCGGATGTTGTCGACGAGCTGCTCGTGCAGGTGCCGGACCAGCATCTCCACGCAGGCGACCCGCGCCGAGGGGTCGACCGGGCCCGCCTGCTCCAGCGAGGTGATCGCCGAGCACGCCCCGTAGGACCGCAGGATCCACTCGAAGCCCTTGCGCGGGTTGGCCCCCTGGTGGAAGGCCGTCTCGATGAGCCGGGCGAGCTTGTCCGGGTCGTCGACGGGGGGAAGCTCCTCAAGGGCCCTGGCGACCGGCTCGGGCTCGCCGATGGCCTGGTAGTAGGCCCAGGCGGTGGCGACGTCGCCGGCCTCCAGGAACTTCGAGCCGACGTGGCGGAGGGCCTCCACGTAGCGGCCCTCGAACTTGACGCGGTCCTCCTCCGGCAGGTCGGCGTAGCGGCCGACCTGGATGAGCGGCAGGCCCAGCTCGACGCGGGCCTTGAGCAGGAGGGCGTCCAGGAGCATGCGATACTCGCCCCGGGCCTCCAGGTCGGCGACCAGGCGGTCGACGGCCTCGGCGGGGCCGCCGGACGCGAGGGCGGCGTCGAGGTCGGGGAAGCCGGGCCCGTCGGCGGCGGCCTGCGGGGCCTCCGGGGTCCTGAGGTCTCTCATCGTCGATATTCCCTCGTGGGGCGTTCGGTTGGGGAGAGGTCGGGGCGGCGGCCGGTCATTCCGCGTCGGACTTGGCCGGGTCCAGGGCGGTCGCCGGGGCGCCCGGGGGGTCGGCGTCCAGGCTCGCGCCGACGGACTGCTTCCACGCCTCCCAGCACCGGGACTGGTAGCATTCCACCAGCACGTCGCGGATCTCCTCCAGCGAGTCCGTCACGACCAGGAGGTTCATGTCCTCGGCCGAGATGACCTTCCGCTCCAGCAGCGTGCCGACCACCCAGTCGATCAGACCCTTCCAGAAGGCCGTGCCGTACAGGATGATCGGGAACCGCTTGATCTTGCGGGTCTGGACCAGGGTGAGGGCCTCGAACAGCTCGTCCAGCGTGCCGAAGCCGCCGGGGAAGATGACGAAGCCGTCGGAGAACTTGACGAACATGGTCTTCCGCACGAAGAAGTAGCGGAAGTTGACGGCGAGGTTGGTGTACTCGTTCGCGTCCTGCTCGAACGGCAGCTCGATGTTGCAGCCGACCGAGACGCCGCCGGCCTCGTGGGCGCCGCGATTGGCGGCCTCCATGATCCCGGGGCCGCCGCCGGTGATCACGGCGAATCCGGCCTCGGCGAGCATCCCCCCCAGCCTGCGGGCGTCCTCGTAGACGGGGTCGTCCGGGGGGGTGCGGGCGGAGCCGAAGACGCTGACCGCCGCGCCCAGCTCGGCCAGCGCGTTGATGCCGTGGACGAACTCCCCCTGGATGCGGAGGACGCGCCAGGGCTCCTCGTGGGTGAACGCCCCGAGCTCGGGCATGCGCGGCGTGGGGGCGTTGCCGGCGCCGAGGTTCGGGCGGCTGAGGAGCTGCTCGTCCTCCGTGCTCTGGCGGAGCGCCGCGCGGGCGTTGGCGCCGGTGCGGAACACCGGCCGGATCTTCCGCGGGCCCGTCCCGTCGTCGTCGGCTCCCTCGCCCGTACTCCCGTTCCCCGCGTCGCACGCCGGCCGGGACGCCCGCCGGTCTTGGTCGTGGTCCATGAAACCGTCCGATTCTCTCGCGGACCGAAAAGGGCGGCGGCTCGCTCGATGAGCCGCCCGATACCTCTATAATACGCAAGCCGGGCGTCGAAGGCGCGGCGCGGATCCGACGGAGGGCCCGGGCGGCTCGCCGGGCGAGGGCGGATCCGGTACGATGGTGGGTCCGCAGGAAGTCGCCGCCCCCTCGCAGGATAGCCCGACCGATGACGACGCAACCCGCGCCCCAGCCGACCACGACGGACCCCCTCCGAGACAGCCGATTCCTCCGGGCCTGCCGCCGCGAGCCGGTCGACGCCACGCCCGTCTGGCTGATGCGGCAGGCGGGGCGATACATGGCCGAGTACCGCTCGCTGCGGTCCAAGGTCTCGTTCCTGGAGCTGTGCAAGAACCCCGAGCTGGCGACGGAGACGACCATCTTCGCCGCCGAGGTCCTGGGGGTGGACGCCGCCATCCTCTTCGCCGACATCCTCCTGATCCTGGAGCCCCTGGGCTTCCAGCTGGAATTCTCCAAGGGGGAAGGCCCGGTCATCCACAACCCGATCCGCGAGACGGCCGACGTCGACGCGGTCCGGCCGCTGGAGGACGTCGAGGCGCTGGGGTACGTCTACGAGGCGATCCGCCAGATCCGCGCCGGGCTCCCCGGGAATGTCCCCCTGATCGGCTTCGCCGGGGCGCCGTTCACGCTGGCCTGCTACGCCATCGAGGGGGGCGGGTCGCGGAACTACCAGAAGGCCAAGGCCTTCATGTACTCCGACCCCGGCGCGTGGGACGCCCTGATGGCCGCGCTGACCGACTCCACGGCGCGCTACCTGAACGCCCAGGCCGCCGCCGGCGTCCAGGCGTTGCAGGTCTTCGACAGCTGGGTCGGGTCGCTGAGCCCGGACGACTACCGGCGGTTCGTCCAGCCCCACATGCGGCGGCTGTTCCAGATGCTCGATCCCGCGGTCCCGCACATCCACTTCGGCGCCGACACGGGCTCGCTGCTGGAACTGCAGCGCGACGCCGGCGGGGACGTCGTCGGCCTGGACTGGCGGGTGGAGCTGGACCAGGCCTGGGATCGGCTGGGGCGCGGGGTCGGCGTCCAGGGGAACCTCGACCCGATCGTCCTGTTCGCCCCGGTCGACGAGATCGCCCGCCAGACGCGACGGATCCTGGGCCAGGCGGCGAACCGGCCCGGCCACATCTTCAACCTGGGCCACGGCATCCTGCCGCACACCCCGGTCGATCACGTCCGGGCCCTGGTCCGGATGGTCCACGAGTTCTCGGCCCGGTGACCCCCTGGCGAAATGGCGGTGGATCGGCGAAAATGGCGGCCTGGGGGGACGGGCGTCCGGGAGGAGCCTCCGGGGAAGGATTCGGCCTGATGATGACGACGACCGATCGGAATGCGGGCGGTAAGGCCGCGGGCCGGGTGGTGGTGATCGGCGGGGGGCTCTCGGGCCTGGCCGTCGCGAGCCGCCTCCAGCAGGCCTCGTCCTCCGCCCGTCGGCCGGTCGAGGTCGTGCTGCTGGAGGCCAAGGACCGCGTCGGCGGGCTGATCGCCACCGAGGTCCGCGACGGATTCACGCTGGAGCGCGGGCCGGACTCGTTCATCACGAACAAGCCGTGGGCGATGGACCTCTGCCGCCGCCTGGGCCTGGAGGGGCGGCTGATCGAGGCCGCCTCGGCGCACCGGCGGTCGTTCATCGTCCGCAAGGGGAAGCTGCTGGCCGCGCCGGCGGGGTTCGTCCTGATGGCCCCGCACCGGATCTCGCCGGTCCTGCGGTCGCCGATGCTCTCCCCCTGGGGCAAGGCAAGGCTGCTGCTGGAGGCCCTGATCCCGCGCCGGGAGCCCGACGCCGACGAGAGCGTGGCCGCCTTCGCCCGGCGCCGGCTGGGGCGAGAGGCGTTCGACCGCCTGGTCCAGCCCCTGGTCAGCGGCATCTACACCGGCGACCCGAACAACCTGAGCCTGCGGGCCACCCTGCCCCAGTTCCTGGAGATGGAGCGCCAGCACGGCAGCCTGATCCGCGCCGCGAGGCGACGCCGCAAGGAGTCCGACGCCCGGATCGAGACCGAGTCTTCCGGCGCCCGCTACGGCATGTTCGCCTCGCTGGCCGGCGGGATGGGAGAGTTGCCGCTCGCCCTGGCCGCGAGCCTGCGGCCGGGGACGATCCGCTTCCACTCCCCCGTCCGTCGCCTGAGCCGGTCGACGAACGGGCCGGGGTGGGTCGTGGAGCCGCTGGACGGCCCGGCGATCGAGGCCGACGCCGTCGTCGCGACCACCGAGGCCCACGCCGCGGCCCGCCTGGTCGACGGCTGCGACCCCTCGCTGGCCCTGCAACTCCGGGCGATCCCCTATGCCTCCTCCATCATCGTGAACGTCGCCTATCGCCGCGACCAGGTCAGGCATCCCCTCGACGGCTTCGGCTTCGTGGCGCCGACCATCGAGGGGCGTCGGCTCTTCGCCGCGTCGTTCCTGAACGTGAAGTTCCCAGGCCGGGCCCCGGAGAAGACGGCGCTCATCCGGGCCTTCATGGGGGGGGGCTCCCAGCCCGAGCTGCTCGACCTTGACGATGACGAGGTCGGCCGGATCGTCGCCTCCGAGCTGGGAGAGCTGATCGGGGCGTCGGGCCCGCCGATCTTCCTGGAGATCGCCCGCCATCCCCGCTCGATGCCCCAGTACGTCCTGGGCCATGAAGAGGTGGTCGAGACGATCCGCCGCAAAGTCGCGATGCACCCCGGCCTGTTCCTGACGGGAGTCGCCTACGACGGCGTCGGCATCCCCGACTGCATCCGCGCCGCCGAATCCACGGCCGACGCCCTCCTCGACCGCCTCGCCGACCCCGGCTCCATCGCCGCCGCCTGATCGCCCCGCCCCGTCTCGACCGCACCCCCGCGAGTTGGCTTCGTTCGCGCGCCGGCATTTCGATAACATCGCTCCTAAGCCCCCCCGCCGGCCTGACTTGCGACCATTACGAGTCGGCTTCGTTCGTCGTTTTCGAAGCGGTTTTCTCGCCCCCGAGGTTAGGACGCGCGTCCCGTCTCCCGCCTGGAGAGGGTGGCCCGGAGGGCCGGGCGAGGGCCGTCGGACTTAAGAGATGGTGGCGGTGTAGGACGGCCGCGCCGGCGCTCGCCCGGGGAGCGGGGACCGGATCGGGCATTGTTGTAGCGAGGGCGTCCCCCCCCCGCGGCGCCCGCTCGCGCGCGGGCGGGACGCGCGACACGATGAAGAATGACGTCCATGCCGACGGCCTCCCACCGCCGCCGGCGCGGACGAATCAGGGCGGCCCCTCGGCCGTCACCTGGCTGCTCGACTGCTTTCGGGATGTCAAAGAACACCGTCATCGAACGCCAGCATGGTCGGCGGCGGGATCGGCGGGATTTCAGGAATCTCGTTTTTTCTCCGGACGCGACCGCCGGCCGAGATCGGAGGCCCGGACGCCCGACGAATCTCGCGACCCCTCCGCGCGGAATCGCCGCGCGTGCGCGGATGAACTTCCGCGAATCTTGCAACGGCCGATCGGCGATGCATACTGAATTGATTGGATAATCCATCGTCGCGCCGTCGCGCGATGGAAAGCCCGCTCGTGGAAGGAGCGCGAGATGCGCCGCCCCGCCGCCCCCCGCCGGTCCGTCCGCCGACGTCGCTTCTCCCCCCTGGCGCAAGCGCTCGAATCCCGCCAACTCCTGACCGTCGGCGTCCCCCCCGTGCTGGGCGACCTCGGCTTTGAGGACTACTCCGTCGGCTCCGGGAGCGGCGCGTTCGTCGCCCACCCCGCCGGCACGGCCTGGACCTACGGCGGTTCGGCCGGCGTCACGGCCAACGCCACCCTCTTCACCGCGCGCAACCCGAACGCGCCCCAGGGGGGCCAGGCCGCCTACCTGATGGGGGACGCGACCATCGGGCAGGCCATCGACGGCTGGGAGGCCGGCGCCTACACCATCTCGTTCCGCGCGGCCCAGCGCGGCAATTACCCGGGCGTCCAGACCATCCAGGTGAAGGTCGACGGCGTCGTCGTCGGCTCGTTCACCCCCTCGGGGACGGATTACGACAGGTTCACCACCGCGCCGATCGTCCTGGCGGCCGGCAGTCACGCCGTCACGTTCGCCGGGCCGGCGGCGGGCGAGGCCACCGCGTTCCTCGACGAGGTGACCATCCGGGCCGCGACGCCCGTCGTCCGCGATCCCGGATTCGAGGAGTACGCCCTGGTCGCCGGGAGCGGGGCGTTCGTCGCCCAGCCCGCCGGCACTCCCTGGACCTACGCCGGGCCGGCCGGCGTCACCGCCAACGGCACCCTGTTCACCGCGCGCAACCCGGGTGCCCCCCAGGGGGGCCAGGCCGCCTTCATCATGAACGGGGCGACCGTCTCGCAGGCGATGACCGGCTGGCCGGCCGGGTCGTACACCGTCGCCTTCAAGGCGGCCCAGCGCGGCAACTACCCGGGCTTCCAGACCATCCAGGTGAAGGTCGACGGCGTCGTCGTCGGCTCGTTCACCCCCTCGGGGACGGACTACCAGACGTTCACGGCCGCCTTCGACGTGGGTGCCGGGGACCACGCCATCTCCTTCGCGGGGTCGACGACCGACGATAGCACCGCGTTCCTCGACGATGTGCTCGTCTTCGCCACCCCCAGGCCGCCGGCCGTCGGCGACGGGAGCTTCGAGACGGTGTCCGCCGGCTCCGGGCCGCGCGGCTTCCTCGGCCAGCCCGGCGGGTCGTCGTGGGTTTACTTTGGCAACGCCGGCATCTCGGCGGACGGCACGCTGATGACCTCGGGCAACCCCGAAGCGCCCGACGGGGGCCAGGTCGCCTACCTCATGAACGACGCCAGGATCTCCCAGACCATCGCCGGCTGGGAGGCGGGCGCCTACGAGCTGTCGTTCCGGGCGGCGCGGCGGGGGAACTACCCGGGCGCGCAGACGATCCGGGTGCTGGTCGACGGCGAGGTGGTGGGGATCTTCACGCCGTCGGGGACGGAGTACCAGACGTTCAAGGCCGACTTCGCCGTGGCGGCCGGGACGCGCACGATCGCCTTCGTCGGCACCGCCGGGGACGATAGCTCGGCGTTCATCGACGCCGTCGCCATCAAGGCGGCGGTCCCGGCGGTCGGCGACGCCGGGTTCGAGCGGGTGCCTATGGCGGCCGGGGAGCACCGGGCGAATCCGTCGGGTTCGCCCTGGACCTTCCACAACATCTCCGGGCTGTCCGCGAGGGGTTCCGCCTATACGGGCATCGGCCCCGCGGCCCCCCAGGGGGGCCAGGTCGCCTACCTCATGGGGCGCGGGACGATCGTCCAGTCCGTCGCCGGCTGGCAGGCCGGGTCCTACGCGATCACCTTCAAGGCCGCCCAGCGGGCCCACCCGTCGCCGAACAGGCAGGCGATCCGGGTGTGGGTGGACGGCGAGGACGTGGGGACGTTCATTCCGTCGGGGATCGCGTACGAGTCGTTCACGACGCGCGTGTTCGACGTCATCGACGGCCGCCATTCCATCTACTTCGAGGGCCTGGACGGGACGAGCCAGCAGACCGCGTTCGTCGACGACGTGAAGATCGTCCCGGTCGCCGGCCGCCCGGGGGCCCCCGGCGGGGGGACGATCGTCCTCGATGCCACGGTCCGCGACTTCCTGTCCACGCACCCCGACTTCCAGGTCGACACCGACGCCCTGGTCGACAAGGGCCTCGTCGCCGCGACGCTCGGCCCCGACGGGCTGCCGGTCTTCGTCGGCCCACCGGGGGCGGGGAGCATCACGAGCGGCACGACGTTCGACCAGTGGTACCGGACGACGGCCGGCGTGAACGCCGAGGCCATGCTCTCGCTCGCCTTCACCGAGACGGCGCCCGGGTCTGGGGTCTACGAGTTCGCCGACGACCGCTTCTACCCCATCGACGGCGTTCTCCTGGGCGACGAGGGGGGGACGCTCCGGGACGCCGCCGGGCTCCCGCGCAACTCGCTGTTCACGCTCCAACTCGGGGCGAACTTCGTCTACCGGGGGGGCGAGACGTTCGTCTTCACGAGCGACGACGACCTCTGGGTGTTCGTCGACGGCAAGCTCGCCCTCGACCTGGGGGGCCTCCACCCGGCCGCCACCGGGCTCGTCTCGCTGGACGCGCTGGGCCTGACGATCGGGGAGACCCATCGGATCGACGTCTTCTACGCCGAGCGTCGCTCCGGCGGCTCCGTGTTGCGGATGCAGGTCTCGGCCGACGTGGGCTGAACGGGCGGCGCCGCCGGCCGGGTGGGTCCGTTCGGCAACCGCGGGCCTCTCAGGTGAGTTCCCTCGTCGTCATCGAAGTCGACTTTCGACCCACGCCGGGCTCCCCGAGTGGGAAACACGCGCCTCCCTTCTCCCGCCGGGCTGACGACCCGACACTTATTTCGGCATGGACCCGAAGCAGGGAGCCGCCGCGAATCCTTCCCCTTCTCCCCTCGTGGGAGAAGGTGACCCGGAGGGGCGGATGAGGGGGTCGGCGCGCGACCGAAGGCCGGCCGAGCCCCCCGCATCCGGCCTTCGGCCACCTTCTCCCACGAGGGGAGAAGGGACGCTTGGCGACGCCAAGCGGTAGGCCCGGACGCCGTCCCAAAAGTGTCGG
>NZ_JBBCIR010000080.1:0-46379 GCF_037189885.1 Paludisphaera sp. | reverse complement strand
GGAGAAGGTGGCCGAAGGCCGGATGAGGGGGCGACCGGCGGCGTCCCTCGGGCCAGGCCCGCGCCACGAGAGACGGGCCCACGGCCCTCGGTCGCGCGCCCCCGCATCCGCCCCTCCGGGGCACCTTCTCCCACGAGGGGTGAAGGGGGGAGATTCGCAGCCGGCGGCGTTCCCGAGGGACGATCGGACCCGACGTGCCACCGCCGGATCAGTGTCGGGTCGTCAGCCCGTCGGCGGGGAGCCCTCGCGCCCTCGTTCAGGATAGCGGGCGCGGGGACGGAATCAACGGCCGGGGCCGGACCTCAGCGCCGAGTCGCCTCGCGCTCCGCCTGGCGGGCGAGGAGTTCCTCCAGCGGGTCGGGGGTGCCGGCGGCGAACTCGCGGAACTCGCGGAGGGTCGGGTCGGCGGCGGCGCGCTCGGCGGCGAGGCGGGGGAGCATGCGGTTGTAGAGCAGCGTGACCGACGACTTCGGGCGGCTGCCGCGATGCTGCTCGATCTCGCGGATCACGTCGTCGAGCGGCCATCCTTGGTAGGCGAAGCGGTACATGCCCACCCAGGCCGGCGATCGGTCCATGCTGGCGTGGCAGTGGACCAGGACGGGCCAGTTGGCCGGGTCGTTGGCGATCTCCAGCGTCTCCGGGATGCTCCGGATGCCGATCGGGTCGTCGGGCGACTGGGTATGCAACGCGATGCCGTTCTCGCGGGCGAAGCGTTGCTCATCGGGCCAGTGCGGGCTGCGCGCGTCGGTGAACTCGGGGAACAGGTTGATGATCGTCTTGAAGCCGTAGCGCGGCTGGGCCAGTTGGAGCCCGGCGTACGTCGGCATGGCGCAGAGGTAGAGCTGGCCCGGGATGATCTCGCGGAGCCGCCCGATCGGGCGCTGATACCAGAAGATCCCACGGCCCACGAAGTCGAGCCCGACCGACGCCACGATCAGCGCGGCGATGATCGCCTTCCGCCGGCCCCCCTCGGCCCTGGGCGCGAGCCTCAGCATGGCGAAGGCCCACGCCAGCATCCCCCAGACGTACACCCAGCGCGGCCAGTAGCCGAAGGGCTCGCGATCGATCATCGGCAGCTGGCGTACGACCACCAGGACGGCCGCGACCGCGATCAGGCCGAGGACGCCGCGCGCCTTCGCGTCGGCGAGCAAGGCCCGGACGTTCCAGGGCCGGGCGCCGAGGATCACGACCGCCAGGGCCGTCAGCGCGCAGGCGGCCAGCGCCAGGCGTTGCGGCGCGGGGACGGCGGAGTCGAACATCGTGCGCCAGCCCAGGCCATGCCAGCCGTTCGACAGCGGGCCGGGGGTCGCGGCGTGCCAGAAGGCGACCGCCGACAGCGCCAGCGCGGCCCATCGGAGCCCCCGGCGCGGGTCGCGCAGGCAGCCCCAGGCCGCCAGCATGAGCGCGGCCGAGGAGACGTAGACGGCCACGCAATCGATCGTGTCGCCGGCCTCGGCGAGGCGATAGGCGGCCGGCGGGTAGGTGTTGTACGTCCGTCGTTCGACCCTGGGGAATTCGGGGTCGACGGCGCTTTCGTACGCGAGGACGTACCAGGCGGCCGGCAGGGCCGACAGGGCCAGGAAGATCCAGGGCCAAAGCCCACGACGCGGAGAGGTGTCCTGCGGTTCGGCCAAGGCTACTCGCCCCTTCCGTGGGATCCGCCGGCCGCTCCCCGCGCGACGACGTGCCGCGCGGGCGGGGCGGCGAATCGGCATGATCCCGATCCGGGCGATTCCGTCAAGCCGCCTGTCGGTCCGAGGGCGGCGTCGAGCGCAGGGCGTGCTCGGCGAACCGCTCGGACTCGACGCGGCCCCGGCCGGTCCGCACGCCGATCCGAACGAGCAATCGCCTGCGCATCTCGCGGATCGGCCGGGCGACGAGGCGGTGGGCGCGGATCCACCAGGGGGGCGGCACCGTGCCCGTGGTCGCGTCGGCCGCGTACTGGTCCGGGCGGCATCGCGCCCAGTGCTTCCGCATGTGGTAGTCGTCGCTCGCGGTCAGGAGCCCGAAGACGAAGCCGGCCGGCAGCCATCGCGGCCAGCGCGCGCCGATCTGGAAGTCGAAGAGGCAGGGCCGGCCGTGGGCGTCGACCAGGACGTTCTCGCGCTTGTGCAGGTCGACGTAGACGATCCGCCGGCCGTGCATCGTCTTGAGCAGGCGGTCGAGCGCCGGGAAGAAGTCGTCCCCCACGCGCTCGCGGTCGCCGAGGGGGTGGCCCTCGACGAATTCGCGCGCCACGCCGTTGCGCTGGACGGCCCCCCCTATGGCGACCGGCCCGGACAGCTCGGGGATGCCGGGGAGGTCGGAGAGGGCGCCGAGCATCGTGGACTCGCGACGGGCGGTCATCAGGCCGACCCAGGAGAGGGGGACGCCGAACGCCGACTGCTTGCGGTGCAGCTTCACGACCCGGCGCGTGCCCGCTTCATCGATATACAGCGAGGTCGCGGCCCATGAGTCGTGCTTGAAGACCTCGACCAGGCGATGGGGCCGCCCGTCGATCTCCAGCGAGTCCGGCGGCGAGGCGTCGCCGAGGGCCTTGAGCCATCGGGGCCTGGGCCTGGCTTCTCCGGTGGACACGGTTGGATGCTGGGTCGTCCTTGACATGCCGGGTGACTTCCTCGGTTCGTCGCCCGCCCTCGGAAAGTCGGGAGGCTCGCGACTCTTCATCGGCGGGCGAGGCGATCCTCATGAGCTTCCTCGCCCCGGAGGCCGCGACGATCGCATTCATCGTCCAAATCGCGCTTTCCCGCAAGGCCGGCGCGCGCGAAACCGCCGAGGGAGGTCCCTCGGCGGCTCGTCGATCGGAGTGTATCCGGCTCGATCAAGGCGTGGTGGTCGTCCCCGGGGCGGGGGTCGTGGTCGAGGTCCCCTCGGCCGGGGTGACGACCGGCGGGTTGTCGCCGGTGGTGTGGACCTCGGTCTCCTTCTCGATCGTGGTCGTCCCGCCGGGGCCCGTCGCCTGGACTTCCTCGCGGACGCCCGCCGTGTCGCCGCAGCCGACCATGCTCATCGAGACCGACAGCAGCCCGGCGGAGGCCAGGTAAGCGATCGCCTTCTTCATCTTCGGAATTCTCCACTCGACCTCGTGGGTCCCCAGCGACCCGCGACCTCGCTCGAGGCCATGACGGTGGTCGCCGACGGGTGAAATGCTCTCGCAATCCCCGCGCCATGATTCGCGAGGAAGTCGGAATTCCTTCATCGAGGATCCCCGGGCCGGGCCTTTCTCGGGTCGATGGGTGGCGGCCGGGGCGATCCGTGACTTAAACTCGGACGATCAGGCGACCACGGGGGGACGGCGGCGAGCCGGCCGCCGCGGCCGACGTCGCGATCCGAGGGCGATCGACCCATGAGCGGCGAGGGCGAACCACGAGACCCCGGGGCAGGCCCCGAATCCCGCCGCGTCCGGTCCGACCGACTCCTGGCCGTGCTGGAGCCGTTCGAGCGCGTGGTGGTCGTCTCGCACGTCAACCCGGACCCCGATTCCCTGGCCAGCATGCTGGGCATCCGCGCGTTGGTGGAGTCGCGACTGCCGGGCAAGCCGGTCACCCTGACCGTCGACGGCATGATCGCCCGCGCGGAGAATCGCGCGATGGTGGAATTGATCCCCGTGCCGCTCACCCCCGTCGGTTCGGTGGCGTTCGACCGCGAGGCGGCCGTGGTCATGGTGGACACCCAGCCGCGCACCGGCAGGCGCAGCAGCGAGAGCGCCGCCCCCCACGTGGTGATCGACCACCACGACACGGGGGGGGACCTGGAGGGGGTGCTCTTCCAGGACGTCCGCACCAACATGGGGGCGTCCAGCACGATCATCACCGGCTACCTCCTGGAGCAGGAGGTGATGGTACCCCCCAGCCTGGCCACCGCCCTGCTCTACGGGATCGAGTCGGAGACGACCGGCTACCCGCGCGAGGCCTGCTCGCTCGACGACGGCGCGACGGTCTGGCTGTTCCCTCGCGCCGACAAGGATCTGCTCGCGCGGATCCGCAACCCCAAGCTCCCGCAGAATTACTTCGCCACGTTCCATCGGTCGCTGGGCAACGCGTCGCTCTATCGCGACCTGATCGTTTCGTGGTGCGGCGAGGTCGCCCAGCCGGACATCGTCGCCGAGGTGGCGGACTTTTTCGTCCGATTCGACCAGGTCAACTGGGTGTTGTGCGCCGGCCTCTTCGGCGGCGGCCTACGGCTGTCCCTGCGCTCGCACGAACTAGGCTGGGAGGCCGGCGAAGTGCTCCGAGAGGTGGTGGGCGACATGGGCAACGCGGGCGGCCATGACAAGCGGGCCGGCGGCCTGGTGGCCCTCCCCTCCCCCACCGAGGCCGAGGCCGAGAAGGCCCTGACGTTGATCCGACGACGGCTGCTGGCCCGGCTGGAGATCGACGAGCGGCGGGGCCGACGACTCCTCCCGGACGTGCCTCGGATCGATACGCCCTGACATCGGCACAGGCCCCCTCGCATCCAAGAGGGCGCTCGCAATCCTCGGGGCCCGGCGATTCGGCCCTCGCCGATCTCGCGAATCGGGATATAGTTAGGGAGCGCGCAACCCGAGCGACCGTGGCCGTCGGCGGCACGCGGACGATCGGTCGTGGGCGCGGGGAAGCCCTCGCGACGGGGCCCGTCCGGCGGACGAAACGCGGACTCGCCTGTTGCGTCGGATTCAAAGGTGTGTACATTAAACGCTCGACGTTCGACGGCGGGGGAGACTCGCCGCGGGGCGGCCCGCCCGGCGGTCGTCGACCCCGAGCGTGGGGCGCCTCGATCGCCGCGTCGTGCGTCGGCATGGTCGAGGGGACGGTCGTCGATGGCGACGGCGTGGGAGTCGACCCGTGATGAATGGTCGGAATCGATCCGCCTTCACCCTGATCGAGCTACTGGTGGTGGTTTTCATCATCGCGCTCCTGCTCGCGCTGCTCCTGCCGGCCGTCCAATCGGCGAGGGAGACGGCGCGGCGGATCTCGTGCCTGTCGAACCTCAAGCAGCTCGGCCTAGCGTTCCAGAACTATGAGTCGACGTGGGGCGTGCTGCCTCCGCAGCTCATGCTGACGGTGACGCCGCGGAACGCGACGCCCCACCGGGGGTGGAGCGCCCTCGCTCGGCTCCTGCCGTTCCTGGAGGGGAGCGCCCTGTTCGCCTCGGCGAACTTCGCCGTGAGCTTCGAGGCCGCCGCCAATCTCACCGTCTCCGGGACCCCGGTCTCGGTCTTCATCTGCCCGTCGGAGTCGAGCCGGGCGCTGAACGGCCCGTCGGCGTTCCCGGATCTGCCGGCGACGGCGGGGACGAACTATTCCGTCTGCGTGGGGGACTGGTTCGTCTGGGGGGGCTTCGGGCTGCAGGCGGGCCGGTCGGCGTTCTCGCCGAACCAGAGCCGCCGGTTCGCCGAGTTCACCGACGGACTGAGTTCCACGCTGCTCATGGCCGAGGTCCGCGTGCGGCAGGCCCAGGTGACGGAATGCGGCGGCGAGCTCGTCTCCAAGAATTCCGACGAGGTCCCCGGGGCCGACGTGCCGCCGGAGCGCAAGGTGCTCGTCCGCGACGAGAGCGCCTGCCTCCTCTGGAGCGCCGGCCACTCGGCCTGGGCCGCCGGCGGCGTCGACCAGACCGGCTTCACCACGGCCCGCGCCCCCAACGCCGCCATGACCTCGAATTTCTCGCGCGGCGCGGAGGTCGACATCATGAGCACGCGCGAGTGGCTCGGCGGCCCGACCTACGCGGCGGCCGTGGCCCGCAGCCCCCACGCCGGCGGGGTCCACGTCCTGTTCGGCGACGCCTCCGCCCGGTTCCTCAAGGAGACCGTCGCGCCGGAAGTCTGGCGGGCGCTGGGGACTCGTGGCGGCGGCGAGGTCGTCGACGCGGCGGCCTACTGAGGCGAACCGCCTCCCCCGGTTGATAGGGGGGCCGCCGACGGTAAAATACGGACGTGACCCCGCGCCGCCCCCGATCACCTGGGGGCGGTTTCGTTTTCCGGATGGATCCCGACGCGATGACGCCGCAGCCCGAAAAGCCGCCGCTGGAGGTCTATCTGCTGGGGGCGGTCGACTTCGCCGAGATGCAGGCCCTCCAGCGCCGGCTGGTCTTCGAACACGGCGAGCGCGAGGGGGCGACTCTCGTCCTCTGCGAGCACCCGCCGACGCTGAGCGTCGGCCGCTCGGGGAGCCGGGCGCACATCGCCCCGGACGACTCCGAGCTGACGGGCCGTGGCATCCGGGCGCACTGGGTGAACCGAGGGGGCGGCTGCGTCCTCCACGTCCCCGGGCAGCTCGCCGGCTACCTCGTCGCCCCGATCGGCGGCGAGGCCTCGACGGCGATGGGGCACGTCCGGCGGATCCAGGAAATGCTCCTGGGAGTCCTGGCCGAGTTCGACCTGCCGGGGGAGGTCCGTCACGACCCGCCGGGGATCTACCTGGGACGCGCCCGCGCGGCGACGATCGGGGTGGCGGTGAGCCGGGGGATCGCCTACCATGGGTTTACGCTCAACGTGGGCCCCTTCCTCGACCTGTTCGACGTGCTCGTCGAGCCGGGGCCCGACGGGTCGATCCTCCGGCAGACCTCGATGGAGTCCCGCCGCCAGCGTCCGACCCCGATGTCCTGGGTGCGGGAGGCGATCGTCCGCCGGACGGAGCTGGCGTTCGAGCTGGACCGCCACCACGTCTACACGCATCACCCGCGGCTGAAGCGGAAGGTCCTGACCCATGCTTACGCTCCCAGTCCTGGATGACAATCCGGACGACCGGGCGGCCCCATCCTGCGGCGGCGGCGCCCCCGTGGTCGAGATCGGCCGCAAGGCCCGACGCCTCCCGGAATGGCTCAAGCGGCCCGTCCCCTCCGGCGGCGGCATGTACTTCGCCCAGGGGCTCATCGCGGAGCTGGGCCTGGAGACCATCTGCGAGTCGGGCAAGTGCCCGAACCGCTCCGAGTGCTGGTCGCGGCGCACCGCGACCTTCATGATCCTGGGGGAGACCTGCACGCGCCCCTGCGGCTTCTGCGCCGTCAAGCGCGGCAAGCCCGAGGCCGTCGCCGATGACGAGCCCGAGCGCGTCGCCGAGGCCTGCGCCCGGCTGAAGCTCCGCCACGTCGTCATCACGTCCGTCACTCGGGACGACCTGCCCGACGGCGGAGCCGACCACTTCCGCCGCTGCATCCTCGCCGTCCGCGCCCGGACCGGCGCGACGATCGAGGTCCTCACCCCGGACTTCAACGGCAACGAGGACCAGGTCGCCACCGTGCTCGATGCCGCCCCGGAGGTCTTCAATCACAACATGGAGACCGTCGCCCGGCTCCAGCAGTACGTCCGCCGCAAGAGCCAGTACGAGGTCAGCCTGCGCGTCCTGGAGGTCGCCAAGAAGCTCCGGCCCGAGACCAGGACCAAGACCGGCTTCATGCTCGGCCTGGGCGAGACCACCGAGGAGCTGATGGACGCCCTGGCCGACCTGCGCTCCGTGGGCTGCGACCTGCTGACGATGGGTCAGTACCTCCAGCCCTCGCCGCGCCACCTGCCCCCCGCGCGTTACGTCCCGCCGGCCGAGTTCGACGAGTTGGGCCGGCTGGCCCGCTCGATGGGCTTCGCCGAGGTCGCCAGCGGCCCGTTCGTCCGCTCCAGCTATCACGCCGACGAGATGGCCAGGGCCTGACCGGCCCGAACCCAGGCCGCCGGATCGGCCTCTTCCCCTGTCACCCCCTAGTTCTCCGAGCGATCTTCCGAGGTGGATCGGGCATGCCAGCGACATTGTTCCAGAAGGTTTGGGACCGTCACGTCCTCTCCGTCACCAACGAGGCGACGCTCCTCTACATCGACCGCCACCTCGTCCACGAGGTGACCAGCCCCCAGGCCTTCGACGGCCTTCGCCTCGCCGGCCGCAAGGTCCGCCGCCCCGACCTCACCTTCGCGACGATCGACCATAACGTCCCGACCGAGGACCAGCTCAACATCAAGGACCCGCTGTCGAAGCGGCAGGTCGAGACCCTCCGCGCCAACTGCGCGGAGTTCGGCCTGAACTTCTTCGACATCCAGGGGGGCCGGCAGGGCATCGTCCACGTCATCGGCCCTGAGCTGGGGATCACCCTCCCCGGCACGACGATCGTCTGCGGCGACAGCCACACCAGCACCCACGGCGCGTTCGGCGCGCTGGCGTTCGGCATCGGCACCAGCGAGGTCGAGCACGTCCTGGCGACCCAGACGCTCTGGCAGGGGAAGCGCCCCGAGGCCCTGGGCGTGGAGGTGACCGGGACGCTCGGCGCCGGCATGGAGCCGAAGGACATCATCCTGGCCGTCATCCGGGCCATCGGCACCGCCGGCGGCACCGGCACGGTCATCGAATACTACGGCCCGGCCATCCGGGCCCTGTCGATGGAAGGCCGCCTCACGATCTGCAACATGTCGATCGAGGGTGGGGCCCGCGCCGGGCTGATCGCCCCGGACGACGTGACGTTCGAGTACCTGAGCAAGGTCGACCGCCCGTTCGCCCCGAAGGGCCGCGAGTTGGAAGCGGCCATCGCCGACTGGCGGACGCTGAAGACCGACGACGACGCGAAGTTCGACAGGCACGTCTCCATCGACGCCTCGAAGCTCGTGCCGCAGGTGACGTGGGGCACCAACCCCGCGATGACCGTGGACGTCGATGGCCACATCCCGACGCTGGAAGAACTCCCCGCCTCGCTCCGCCCGGAGGCCGAGCGCGCCTTCGAGTACATGGGGCTGACCCCGGGGACGCCGCTCGACCAGGTCGCGGTGGACGTGGTCTTCATCGGCTCCTGCACCAACGGCCGGATCGAGGACCTGCGGGCCGCCGCCAAGGTGATGAAGGGCCGCAAGGTCGCCTCGGGCGTCCGGGCCCTGGTCGTGCCGGGCAGCGAGCAGGTGCGGAGCCAGGCCCACGCCGAGGGGCTGGACCGCGTCTTCGAGGAGGCCGGCGCCGAGTGGCGCGAGGCCGGTTGCAGCATGTGCCTGGCGATGAACCCCGACCGGCTCCAGCCCGGCCAGCGCGCCGCCAGCACCAGCAACCGCAACTTCGAGGGCCGGCAGGGCCCCGGCGGGCGCACCCACCTCGTCAGCCCCTCCATGGCCGCCGCCGCCGCCGTCACCGGACACTTCACCGACGTCCGCCGGCTGCTGGAGGTCTGAGGGCCGGAGACCAGCCCTCGTCGATCGTCCTTCTCCCCTCTTGGGAGAAGGTGGCCGAAGGCCGGATGAGGGGGCGACCGCCGTCGCCCCCCGTCACGCCGCCGGCTTGAAGTCCAAGGTCCCCGGTCGCGTCCCCCTCATCCGGCCCTTCGGGCCACCTTCTCCCACGAGGGGAGAAGGGACATCCTTGGGGGCCGCCGAGAAGGGCCCTATCCGAACACACTCGACCAGACCCCCTCGGAATCACCAATCCCATGAACCCGTTCACCGTCCATCGCGGCAAGGTCGCGGTCCTGGACTGGACCGACGTCAACACCGACCTCATCATCCCGGCGCGCTACCTCAAGCGGATCGAGCGCGTCGGCTACGGGTCGCTCCTGTTCGCCGACAAGCGGTACGTCGCCGGCGGCGCGCCGGCGATCGACGAGCCCGAGAAGCATGGCGCGCTCGACCCGGCGTTCCCGCTGAACCGCCCCGAGAACCAGGGGGCCAGCGTCCTCCTGGTCGGCAAGAACTTCGGCTGCGGCTCCAGCCGCGAGCACGCCGTCTGGGCCGTCGCGCAGGGGGGCTTCGCCGTCGTCATCGCCCCCGGCAAGGACGAGGGCTTCGCCGACATCTTCGAGGGCAACGCCCTGAACAACGGCCTGCTCGCCGTCGAGATCCCCCAGGCCGACTGGGACCGGATCAACGAGGTCGCCGGCCCCGGCGGCGCCGAGGCCGTCGTCGACCTGGAGAACCTGCTCATCACCGTCACGAAGGGATCGGCGAAGGTTGAGGTCCCGTTCGTGATCCCCGAGACCCGCCGCGAGCGCCTGCTGAAGGGCCTCGACGCGATCTCCGAGACCTTGCTGCTGGAAGCCGAAATCGCCCGCTACGAGCAGTCCTCCCCGGCCTGGCTCAAGCCGGCGTCGGCCTGACCGGCCCTTCCTCGTCCCGCCGCCCCCCCTGGAAGGTGTGCCCCTTGAACACCCGGAACAGGTAGATCAGCGACGGGACGAGGATCAGCGAGCCGATCCCCAGCGCGATCAGCATCAGCTTGTGGACGATCGGCGGCGCCACGCCGCGCGTCATGTCCAGGTGGGGCGGCACCAGGTACGGGTACTGAGCCGCGGCGGCCCCCCACAGGATCATCGCGACCTGGGCCGCCGCCGCCAGCCGCGCCAGGGCGAACCACCGCAGCGCCAGCGCCGCGATGGCCGCGATCGCCATCGCGCCGGTGGCGTACCGCAATGGCGCGCCCCAACTGGCCCGATCCAGCCCCTCGTACACCAGCGGGGCCGAATCACGCGCCAGGAGATAGACGACCCACGCCACCACGCCCAGCGTCACCGCCGAGACGAGCGCCTTGCGCCGGAAGTCCTCGCGGAGTTCCCGGTCGACCGTCTCCAGCGTGAGGTAGACCGCGGCGAGGTAGGCGAAGATGTTGAGCGCGAACAACCCCACGGCGATCGGGAACGGCCGCAGCCACGTCGACAGCAGCGGGACCGGCCCCCCAGCCTCGGCCGCGCGGCCAGGCTCGCCGGTGGCGATCGCGCCGACCACCATCCCGAGCAGGATGGGCGTGACGACGCTGGGGATCGAGAAGACCCGATTCCAGCGACGGCGAGCCAGCTCGGTCGCGTCGTAGCTCCGGAACGTGAAGGCGGAGCCGCGTAGCACCACGCCGATCAGCATCAGCGACAACGGGATGTGCAGCGTCGTCATGACGACGGCGAACGCCGCCGGGAACGACGTGAACAGCAGCACGATCACCACGATCAACCAGACGTGGTTCGCCTCCCACACCGGGCCGATGGCGTGCGCGATCAGCTCTCGCTGGGCCTCGGCGCGGGGGCCCCGGGCCAGGAGGTCCCACACCCCGGCGCCGTAATCCGCCCCCCCCAGCAGGGCGTAGACGATCAGGGCGACCAGCATCGCCGCCGCGACCCCCTCGGCCGGCGTCATCGACGTCAGGAATCCCATCTCAGAGCCCCTCCCCGGTCGGAGCCTCGGCCCGGGGGCTGCTCCGGAACTGGTGCAACAGCAGCATGACCACCACGACCCCCAGCATCACGTAAAGCGCCGTGTATGCCGCGAGCGACCACCACAATCCCGGCACCGTGGTCACGGCGTCCTTCGTCCGCATCACCCCCTGGATGATCCAGGGTTGCCGCCCGACCTCCGTCACGGTCCACCCGGCCTCGATCGCGATCATCCCCAGCGGGCTCGCCAGCGCGACGGCCGTGAGGAACGCCCCGCCGGTCGGCAGCCGCCGCGTCCGCCACCACGCCAGCGCCCCCCAGAGCGACACCGCCGCCATCGCGATCCCGCAGGCCACCATGATCTGGAACGCGACGTGGACGACCGCCACCGGCGGGTGCTCGTCGGACGGGAAGGCATCCAGCCCCTTCACCTCCGCATTCGGGTCGTTGTACGCCAGGAACGACAGCCCCCCGGGAATCTCCAACGCATAGGGAGTCGTCTGCGAGCCGACGTCCGGCAGCCCGCCGATCCGCAGGGGCGCCCGTCGCTCGGTGTGGAACTGCGCCTCCATCGCCGCGAGCTTCAGCTCCTGGGTCTCCGCCACGACCTGCGCCGAGTAATGGCCGCTCAACGGCTGGAGCACCGCCGCCACCCCGCCGACCGCCAGCGCGATCCCCATCGCACGGCGGTGGAACGGGTTGTCGCGGTCCTTCCGCAGCATGATCGCGTGGATCCCGGCCACCAGGAGGCCGGTCGCCGCGTAGGCCGCGATGGTCATGTGGAGCGCCTCGGAGACGAACGCGGGGTTCAACAACGCGGCCGGCGGATTGATGTTCGTGGCCACGCCTTCCACCAGGTCGAAGCCCGTCGGCGTGTTCATCCAGCCGTTGACCGAGACGACCAGGATGCCGGAGAGGGCGCCGCTGGCCGCGACCAGGGCCCCGGCCAGCCAGTGGGCGAGCGGCGGGATGCGGTCCCAGCCGTAGATGTAGACGCCCAGGAAGATCGCCTCGGTGAAGAACGCGAAGCCTTCCAGGCCGAAGCCCAGGCCGATGATCGGCCCGGCGAAGTTCATGAACTCGGGCCACAGCAGCCCCAGCTCGAACGAGAGGACGGTCCCCGAGACGGCCCCGACGGCGAAGAGGATCGCGGCCCCCTTCGCCCATCGCTTCGCCAGCGTCCGATAGATCGGATCGCCCGTCCTGTGCCAGCAGGCCTCGGCGATGCACATCATCAGGGGGAGAGCGATCCCGATCGCGGCGAAGATGATGTGGAAGCCCAGCGACATCGCCATCTGCAGCCGCGCGGCGAGCAAGTTCGTCATGATGTTCGCGTCGATTGAAGTCCCAACGGAAATTCGTCCTCGGGGCCTAGCGGGAACAACTCCCGGCCTCGCCCCCCGCCTGATTCCACGGCATTCGGGCCAGGCCCATCGCCATCGGGCAGATGTCGGTGACGCCCGCGAAGATCAGCCCGGCGCCGACGAACGCCGAGAGCGCCGTGAACCATGGGCTCACCGCCGCCCCCAGGGCCACGCCCAGGACCACCAGCGATCCGGCGATGATCCGGATCTGCCGCTCCAGCGAGATCGTCGCCTTGCCGCGCTCCACCGGGAGCCCGGCGGCCTCCCACGCCTTCGTCCCCCCCTCCACGTTCACCACCCCGGGGAAGCCGGCCGCCGCGAACGCCTCGCACGCCTTCCGCCCCCGCGAACCGCTGGCGCAGATGACGTACAACGGCGCGTCCGGCCGCTCTCGCGACCCCATCACCGCGACCGGGTCGAGCCGATCCAGCGGGATCGACCGCGCCCCCGCCGCGTGCGCCGTCCGATACTCGGCCGGCGACCGCACATCGATTATATCGATCCGACGGTCTTGTCGGGAAATTTCGAACAATTCAGCCGGCGTGATGACTCCGCCCGACGCGTCGGCTCGCGACATTTCGAGATTCTCCTTTGATGGACCCGGGTGGGACTCGGGAAGGGCGAGACGGTCGTCGGCTCGCAACCTTTTTCATTGTACCGCGATAAGGCCGATATCCAACGCGCGGGCGTCGATCGAAGGGGCGACGGGAATCGCCATGATCCGACCGATGATGAAAGTTGATCGCGGGACTAAAGTAAGGTATCATTGGGTGTCTCGCGACGACCTCGCGCGAGCACGGCCACGCCGCCGAGGCCCCTTCGCGTGGCGGCCGGCGGCCTCCAGACCCTGGGCCCATCCGATGAAGGTGACCGCCAAAGCCGAATATGCCTGCCTGGCCGTGATGGCCCTGGCGCAGCAGGGGCCCAACGCCCCTCCGCTGCGAATCCGGGAGATCTCGGAGTCGCACGGCATCCCCGAGCGGTATCTCGTCCAGATCCTCCTCCACCTCAAGGGGGCGGGGCTGGTGGTGAGCACCCGGGGGGCCTCCGGCGGCTATCAGCTCGCGAAGCATCCCGACACGATCTCCGTGCGCGAGATCCTCGTCGCCGTCGAGGGCCCCGACGACGCCGCTCGCGACGCCGCCCCCGCGGCCGACCGCCGCGCCGCGCGGATCCTCAACCAGCTCTGGGACCGCGTCCGCGAGGCCGAGCGCGCCGTCCTCGACCAGACCTCCGTGGCCGCCCTCGCCGCCCAGGCGACGCCCCACGAATGGACCATCTGATGACCGCGACGGCCGCGTCCCGTCTCGAAGGAGTCGAGCCATGAGCGCCCGCGATCCGGGGGCCGGCGCGCCCATCCCCCCCCATGGCGGCCATCTCGTCGACCTGATCGTCGACGCCCCTCGCGCCGCCGCGATGAAGGCGGAATCCCCGGGCCTCGCCAGCGTCACGCTCGACGGCCGGGGCGTGGCCGACCTGGAGTTGCTGAGCGTCGGCGGCTACTCGCCGCTCACGAGCTTCATGGGGAAGGCCGACCACGACCGAGTTATCGCCGAAATGCGGCTGGCTAACGGCACCCCCTGGCCCCTGCCGATCGTCCGCCCGGTCGAGCCTGGCGAGGGGGTGGCCGAGGGGAAACCCCTGGCCCTCCGGGACGTCTATGGCAACCTCCTGGCCTTCCTCCACGTCGCGGAACTCTTTCAGCCGGAGGGGGTCGCCGGCCATTACGCCGCCGGTCGGCTGGAAGTCGTCCGAACGCCTCCGCATTACGATTTCGTCGACCTCCGCCGGACCCCGGCGGAACTGCGGGCTCGCTTCCGCGAACTCGGGTGGTCGCGCGTCCTCGCGTTTCACGCCGACGCGCCGATCCACCGCGCCGAGGAGGAAGCGATCCGCCGCGCCGCCGAATGGCTCGGCGCCGGGCTCCTCATCCACGCGGCCGTCGGCGCCGGCCGACCGGGGGATGTCGACCGCTACGCCCGCGTCCGCTGCCACCGGGCGCTCGTCGACGGCTACTTCGACCCGGCCGCCGCCCTCCTTGCCCTGCTGCCCCTCGCGACGCCCCCGGCCGATGCCCGCGGCACCCTGCTCCGCGCCCTCGTCGCGCGCAATTACGGGTGCACCGACCTGATCGTCGACCAGGATCTCGAATACCTGTCACCCCACGCGGAGGAGATCGGCGTGGGGTTGGTGGCCGCCCCTCGGATGATATACCTCCCCGACAAAGCACGCCACGAGGCCGTCGAGGAGATCCCCGCCGGCGCGAGGACGGCCACGCTCTCCGACGCCCAGGTCCGCGACGACTATCTCGCGAAGGGGATCCCGCTCCCGGACTGGTTCACCCGGCCGGAAGTCGCGACGATCCTCGGCGAGACCCACCCCCCGCGGCATCGCCAGGGCCTGACGATCTGGTTCACCGGGCTGTCGGGCTCGGGAAAGAGCACCGTCGCGCAGGCTCTCCTGGAGCGCATGGCCGAACACGGCCGCGCGGCCTCGTTCCTCGACGGCGACGAGATCCGGACGCACCTGTCGAAGGGGCTGGGATTCAGCAAGGAGGATCGGGACGTCAACATCCGGCGCGTCGGCTACGTCGCCGGCCTGGTCGCCCGGCATGGGGGCGTGACGATCTGCTCGGTCATCAGCCCGTACAAGGCCGTCCGCGACGAGGCCCGCGCGGCGTCGGGCGGGAACTTCGTGGAGGTGTATTGCTCCACCCCCGTCGAGGTCTGCGAGTCGCGCGACGTGAAGGGCTTCTACGCCAAGGCCCGCGCCGCGATGGAGGCCGGCAAGCCCCTGGGCTTCACCGGCGTCGACGACCCCTACGAGGCGCCCGAGGCCGCCGAGGTCACGCTCGATACCTCAAGGCTGGGCGTCGCCGATTGCGTCGACGCCGTCGTCGCCAAGCTGATGGAGTTGGGCTACATCCAGCCCGTTGGCCGCGCCCCGCGCTGAGCCGCGCGAAAAGGGCCGCGCGTCGCGAGGACGCGCGGCCCCGGTGTCGGTCGTTCGGCGGCCCGGAAGTGGGCGCGTCAGCGGGTCAGCGACTTGTACTTGATGCGGTGGGGCTGGTCGGCCTCGACCCCGAGGCGCTCGCGGCGCTGGGATTCGTAGGTCTCGAAGTTGCCGTCGCACCAGACGACCTTGCTATCGCCTTCGAACGCGAGGATGTGGGTGGCGACGCGGTCGAGGAACCAGCGATCGTGGCTGATGACCACGGCGCAGCCGCCGAAGTCCAGAAGCGCCTCCTCGAGCGCGCGCAGCATCTCGACGTCGAGGTCGTTGGTCGGCTCGTCGAGCAGCAGGAGGTTGCCGCCGCTCTTGAGCAGCTTGGCGAGGTGGACGCGGTTGCGCTCGCCGCCGGAGAGCTTGCCGACCAGCTTCTCCTGGTCCGGCCCCTTGAAGTTGAACGCCGCGACGTACGCCCGCGCCGGCATCTTGCGGCGGCCGAGCGTCACCTGGTCGAGCCCGCCGGTGATCTCCTGGAAGATCGTGTTCTCGGGGTTGAGCGAGTCGCGGTTCTGGTCGACGTAGGATGGCACGACCGACTCGCCCACGCGCAGCTCCCCGGCGTCGGCCTTCTCCTGCCCCACGATCATGCGGAACAGGGTCGTCTTCCCCGCCCCGTTCGGCCCGATCACGCCGACGATGCCGCCGGGCGGGAGGCGGAACGTCATGTCCTCGAAGAGCAGGCGGTCGCCGAAGCCCTTCGCGACCCCCTCCGCCTCCACGACGAGCGACCCCAGGTGCGGCCCCGCCGGGATCTGGAGGATGACGGCCTCGTCGCGCTTCTCGTAGTCCTGCGCGGCGAGCTGCTCGTACCGCTGCAACCGCGCGCGGTTCTTCGCGACGCGCGCCCGTGGCGACATCCGCACCCACTCCAGCTCGCGGGCGAGCTGCTTGCGACGCGTGCTCTCCTGCTTCTCCTCGAGGGCGAGCCGCTGCTGCTTCTGCTCCAGCCAGGAGGAGTAATTCCCCTCCCAGGGGATGCCCTGGCCCCGGTCGAGCTCCAGGATCCACTTCACGACGTTGTCGAGGAAGTAGCGATCGTGGGTGACGAGGATGACCGTCCCCGGGTGCTCGGAGAGGTGCCGTTCGAGCCAGGCGACGCTCTCGGCGTCCAGGTGGTTGGTGGGCTCGTCCAGCAGCAGGATGTCGTGGCGTTCCAGCAGGATCTTGCAGAGCGCCACGCGACGGCGCTCGCCGCCGGAGAGGGTGGAGACGTCGGCGTCGCCGGGGGGCAGGCGCATGGCGTCCATGGCGATCTCGAGCTGACGGTCGAGATCCCAGCCGTTGGCCGCCTCGATGCCGTCCTGGACCTTCTCCATCTCCGCGAGCAGCGCGTCCATCTCGTCGGCGTCGGGCCCCTCGGCGAGCCGGGCGTTGATGGCGTCGAACCGATTCAGCATGTCGCGCACCGGCTTCACCGCCAGCTCGACGTTGCCGCGGACGTCGTGGGCGGGGTCGAGCGTCGGCTCCTGCGGCAGATAGCCGATGGAGATCCCCGACGCGGGCCGCGCGGTGCCCACGAAATCCTTGTCGATCCCGGCCATGATGCGCAGCAAGGTGCTCTTGCCCGACCCGTTCCCGCCGATGACGCCGATCTTCGCCCCAGGATAGAACGACAGCCAGATGTTCTTGAGGACTTCTTTCTTGCCGTGAGCTTTGGACAGTTTTTCGATCTGGAAGATGTACTGCGGCGGCATGTGCGAGCGTTCCCGACGACTTTACGGATGGTAAGGGCCGCCGGACGATTCCAGGTCCCGAGCCAGACGCTCGCCCCTTGAACCGGCCCCGACGGCCTGATAGATTATTATCCTTCAGGCGACGCGAAGGGGCAAGACGACCCCCGCGTCCACCCTCGCCGGGGTAGCTCAGTTGGTCAGAGCGGCGGTCTCATAATCCGCAGGTCTGGGGTTCGAGTCCCCACCCCGGTATCTTCTATCCTCTTGGCGGTCCGCGATCACCACTGATGCACGTCGCCGATCGGTCCATGGCCGTCGCCAAGCGACCCCCTTTCGGGCCGATCAAGGTCGATCGGGTCCTTCCCGCGAAAACAACGCCTGAAAGGGCGCGTGACCGGCCCTTTCAGGATTAGGGCAAGCGCCGTACGTTAAGCCGGTTCGAGATCCGGATCGGTCGAACGACCTAGGTTGTCACGCCGAGGACCTCGGGCGCGTCGCCCGGTGTCCGTGACCCTCGACGATCGCGTCGTCGGCAAGGAAGGGGCCGGGCCATGACCACGAAGTCCAAGGCCAAGAAAGTCGCGTCGCTCCCGCAGCCGGGCGCGGGGATCCCCACGCTGGAGAACCTACTGGGATCCATCCTAGACCGGCTCCCTCCCGACGCGGTGAAGTCGATAGCGGGGATGCCCCCTCTCGACGAAGCCGAACGAGAGACGTTCGAGGGCCAAGTCGTCGAGCTGGCGCAGGCCCTGGCGGTCGATCGCGTCTGCGGGGTGGAGCATGTCCCCAACGCGGCAACCAGGCGGGCCATCCGGGACGCGAGAGCCGGGAAGGACGTGACGGAATACGCCAGCCTGGCGGACGCGCTAGCGGACCTAGGGATCTGAGTCGTGGGCAGGAAGAAGCCGACGCCGCCGGGCCCCCGCGTGCCGCTGACGGCCGTCCTGACCGGCCGGTTCAAGCGGGACGTCGAGAAGGCGAGGCGTTCCGGCCGGGACATGTCCAAGCTCACGGCGATCATGGCGGCGATCGTCGACAGGGAGCCCCTGGACGCCGCCCGCCGAAACCATCCCTTGCGTGGCGAGTGGAAGGGATGCCACGACTGCCACGTCGAGGGCGATTGGGTGCTGATCTACGAGGTCGACGGCGGGAAAGCGACGTTCCATCGCACAGGGACGCATTCCGAGATCTTCGGCAGATAGCCGGTCGAGCGAGAGCGGCGGACTTATCCTGCGTGGGACGGAGGTCGAACCCTCACGCCGCCCGGTATTCTTCTTCGCCTCTCTCCCGATCTCGACACTCGCAGGGCGTGGAATTCTTCCGGCGGAGCGCATCAATGCGCGATGACTCGTCTTCCGCGCCGTCCGACGGCCGCCCGGGATAGATGTTCCGGCGATCACGTCCGCGCTCACCGGAGGCGGGATGGCTCCTGGTCCCGCGTCGCCGGTTCGGGTCGCTTGCGCCGGGCGATTTCGCGGTAGATCTCGACGTACTTCCGGGCCGAGCTGTCCCAGGACCAGTCGGCCGACATGCCGGCGCGAACCAGCTTCGCCCAGGTTTCGCGATCGCGCCAGGCGTCGAGGACGCGGGCGAGCGCCCCCCACAGGGACGAGGAGCTGGGCTCGCCGAAGACGAAGCCGGTGGCGGTGCCGTCGGCGAGCGTCGCGGGGGTCAGGTCGACCACCGTGTCGACGAGGCCGCCCGTCGCGTGGACGACCGGGACGGTGCCGTGGGCCAGGCTGTAGAGCTGGTTCAGGCCGCAGGGCTCAAACAGGCTCGGCATCAGGAAGACGTCGGCGCCGGCCTCGATCTGATGGGCCAGCTCGTCGGAGAACCCGAGGTACGCCCACACCTTGTCGGGGTATCGGGCCGCCAGGCTCTGGAGCAGGTCGTGGTACTTGGGGTGGCCCGTCCCCAGCACGATGAGCTGGACGTCCTCCTGGAGCAGGCGGTCGGCGACTTCGGCGAGCAGGTCCCAGCCCTTCTGGGGGTCGAGGCGGCCGATCTGGGCGAATAGCGGGACCTCCGGCCGGACGGGGAGGCCGGCGTGCCCCTGGAGCCACGCCTTGCAGGCCGCCTTGCCGGTCTCCACGGTGTCGAGGTCGTAGCGCTCGGCTAGCATCGTCTCGCGCGAGGGGCTCCACGAGTCGACGTCGATGCCGTTGACGATCCCCCGCAGGTCGGCCCGGCGCTCGCGCAGCAGGCCGTCCAGACCGGCCCCCTGGCGCTGGGTCTGGATCTCGCGGGCATAGGTCGGGCTCACCGTGCTGAGCACGTCGGCGTACACGAGCCCCGCCTTCAGGAAGCTGAGCTTGCCGTGGAACTCCACCCCCTGCTGGGTGAACAGGTCCCAGGGGAGCCCCGTCAGCGGGACGTCCCAGTGCCAGAACAGCCCCTGGTACGCGAGGTTGTGGATCGTGAAGAGCGTCCCCGCGCCCGACAGGCCGGGCACGTCCGCGTAGAGCGTCTTCAGATAGATCGGGATGAGGCCGGTCTGCCAATCGTTGCAGTGGAAGACGTCGGGCCGCAGACCGAGCGCGGAGCAGGCTTCCAGCATGGCGCGCTGGAAGAAGACGAAGCGCTCGCAGTTGTCGTCGAAGTCGTGCCCGAGGTGCCCGTAGAAGCCCTCGCGGTCGAAGTAGCGGGGCTGGTCGATGAGGTAGACGGGGACGTCGGAGTTGGGGATTCGGCTTTCGAAGACGTGGCCGCGGACCGTGGCGGCGCCGACCGGGACCTGGATCGACAGGCCGGTGCCGATCAGCTCGTGCGCGTGGTCCCAGACCTTGCGATAGCACGGGATGAAGAGCGCGGCCTCGTGGCCGAGCTCGGCGACGGCCCGCGGCAGGGCTCCCGCGACGTCGGCGAGGCCCCCGGTCTTGGCGAACGGCACGGCCTCCGAGGCGACGAAGACGATGTTCACGGCGCGGCGTCCTTCCGCAATGCTCGGCCCCGAGACTCGGTCACGCGACGCCGGGGATCGTCCCGGAGGACGGCCCCGCCCGGCGGCGAGGAGATGCCGGCCCGACCCATGCTAGGGGAGCCGACCCGCCCTCGCAACCATTCATCGCCCCGCCGGACCACGCGGGATGGTGCCCGGGGATCTTCGCGCGCCACGGGCCGGCGTCTCAAAGTTCCAGCTCCGCCACGACGGCCCGGTGATCCGACGGATACGGATTCACCACGACGTCGGCCGTCTCGGGTGCCTCGCCGAGCACCTGGGCGGCCTTCACCGCGCCGGCCGGGCTCTCGACGCCCCCGACGAAAACGAGGTCGATGCGGTCGTGCCGATCCTTCGGGTCATCGGGGCTGGTGATCGGGGTCCAGGTGATGCCGGGCGACTTCACCGGGTCGGGATGGACGGCCCGATAGGCGTCGACGAGCCCGGCCTCCTCGACGGCGCGGGTGGCTGGCCAGTCCACCTTCATGGGGCAGGCCTTCGCCTCCACCGCGGCCTGGGTCCAGTCCAGGCGGGAAGGCTCGTTGAAGTCGCCCGTGAGCACGACCGGGACGCCCTCGGCGAGCGCCACCTTCAGCTCGGGGATGAGGCTCGCGACCTGCTTGCCGCGAGCGCCCTCGGCGCCCCGGATGGCCTCTTCCTCGGTGTCGATGAAGGGCACGTCGCCGTCGCCGTAGGGGATCCGCAGGATCTGGTAGGGCTGATAAGGGGCGGCGGCGAAATGGATGTTGAAGGCATACATCGGCCGGCCCGAGGGCAACCTGAGCTTCACTCCCCATTTCCTGGGCGTCGAACCGATGATCTCGAACCGGCTGACGACCCCCCTCCCCGAGCCCTGGTCGAGGTAGTGCCACCCGAGGCGCTCGGCGATCTCGGCGGCGCGATCGGGGCGAGGCTGGCCCTCGGGGGCGATCCCTCCCGTCTCCTGGAGGCCGACGATGTCGGCCCCCGACCGCTCGATGACCTCGATCGTGCGGTCGAGCGGCTGCTTGCCCGCGTCGCCCCCCTGCCACAGGTTGAAGGTCAGCACCCGAACGACCTCCGGCACGTCTTCCGCGCCGACGGCCTCGGTCGGCGGGCCGACCAGGCCGGCGCAGCAGGCCAGGGCGAGCGTCAGGAACGAACGACGGCCGACAGGCGACTTCGATGGCTTCATTGATCCGATCCGAGGGCGGCGATCCGGGCGATGGCGAGCCCGCCAGGCCCGGAGCATGGGCGCCGGGCGCGCGGGGAGGTCCGATTGTAACCGCCGAGGCGTGACGAAGGAACCGCCACGCCTAATCGGGCCCGCGCCACGATCGCTGTCACGGTCGCCAGCCGAGCATGCTCGGGGAGACGCCGAACCGGGCGGCCAGCCCCTGGAACACCCCGAGCAACGCCTCGTCGGCCTCGCCGGCGTCGGCCAGTTCGGCGAAGGCGTCGAGGAACTCGTTCTGCGCCTCCCAGAGGTCGGGCCGCAGCCCCAGCACGGCCGCCGCGTCGAGCAGCCGCCCCGCGAGGCTCGCCGAGGTCGCCAGGTCGCCCCGGCGGAGCCCCTTGATCGTCGTGCGGAGTCCTTCGGAGAGGAGCTTCGTCAGGGCCTTCCCCTGGGGCTTGTAGCCCCACGCCCGGCCCCGGTCGCACAGGTGCTCGATCTCGGCCAGGCGAGTCTCATCGCCGCCGACGAGCGCGCCCACCTGTTCCTCGAGGTTTACGTCCAGGAAGGTCGTGGCCGCGGCGCGGAAGGGGCCGGGGATGGGATAGTTCAGCTTCCCCAACCGGTTGAGGACCTCCTCGTCCTGGTTGGCGAACCTCGTGAAGGCGCGATTGTAGTCCTCGAAGCGATCATCCAGGACGATGCGGATGATCCGCCGCTGCTCGTCGCGGAACAGGTCGTCCAGCCGGTGAGCGACGCCCGGGAACTCGCGGGCCAGCAGGGTCATCACGGCGGCCATCGAGCCGGCCCGATAGGTCGCCAGCAGCTCGGAGCTGAAGGCCTGGAACCGCGCCGGGTCGAGGTCGCGGCAGAGGACCGCGTGGAAGTCGAGCCCGCCGAAGTGGACGACGGCGAAATAACTTTCGGTCCGGTGCCACGTCCGGCGGGACCGCCCGGCGAGCCGCCCGACCGCCAGGTGCCCCGCGCCGCGAGACCTGATGGCGACGTCGGACGCCTCCACCTCGTAGGCCTGGGCCTCGTCCAGGCCGTGATCGCCGTTCTGATACAGCAGGCTGATGGCGTGGTGGGCCAGCACGCGGTCCAGGTCGACGACCGCAGGCTTGACGCACTGCTCCCACACGCCCCTGCCGTCGCCGTACCGAGGCAGGTTGCTCGGTGCGCGGGCGAGCGCGGCGGTGAATTCCGCCTCCAGCTCCCGGTTGAAGTGGCGCGCCGTGGCGATCGCCCGCGCGGCGTACTGGAGACATTGAGTCGTCTCCAACCCGCTGATCTCGTCGAAGAACCAGCCGCAAGACGTGTACATCAACATCGAATCGAGCTGGATCTCCAGCAGCCGAAGCGCGTCGGTCGTCTGCTGGGGGTCGAGGTCGGGGTGGGCGTACTCGTCCAGGAACGCGCGGGTCGTCTCCTGGGCGTAGCCGTCGAGGAGCACGCGGATGTAGGCGTCGCGGGCGGACCAGGGGTCGGGGAAGCAGACGCGGCCTCGGGTGCCGAACAGGTGGTCCAGCTGCTCCTTCAGGCGGTCGAGCGCCTCGCGGAGCGGGCCTCGCCAGCGCTGGTGCCAGTCGCCGCGGGTCTTGCAGCCGCAGTCGGACCGCCAGCGCTCGACGCCGTGGGCGCAGCTCCAGGAGGAGTTCTCGTGGATCTCCACCTCCCACTCGGGGGGGTGCAGCTCCAGGAACTCGCCGTAGTTCGTGAGGCGGACGTCCGGGTCGTTGGCCAGCCTGTCCAGGACGTAGGCCAGGGCCATGTCGCCGTGGGGGTGGTGGTGCCCGTAGGACTCGCCGTCGGTGGCGATGTGCATGAGCTGGGCGTGGCGACGGCCGCCGTCGAAGCCGCCGTGCAGGCGGGCGAGGAACTTCTCGCCGTCGTCCAGCAGGCGTTCGAACGCCACCTGCTGCGAGACGATGCCGTCGTAGAAGAACAGGGCGATCGACCGGCCGGAGGGGAGCCTCTGGACGTACGCTCGGGACGGGTCGACCCCCCCCTCCTCCGTCCACGCCTTGTCGCCGACCCGTCGCCATCGCCGGGCCTGGCTGGGCGCCAGGACGGTGAACTTGATCCCGGCCTCCGCGAGCGCCTCCAGGGTGGGAACGTCGACGGCCGTCTCCGCGACCCACATCCCCTCGGGATCGCGGCCGAACCTGCGGCGGAAGTCCTCCACGCCCCAGAGGGCCTGCGTCCTACGGTCGCGCTCGGTGGCCAGCGGCATGATCATGTGGTTGTAGGCCTGGGCCAGCGCGTTGCCGTGGCCGCCGCGGCGCTCGCGGCTCAGGCGGTCGGCCTCGACGATCCTGCCCAGCACCTCGGGCCTCGCCCCGGCCATCCAGTGGAGAAGCGTCGGGCCGAAATTGAAGCTCATCCAGGCGTAGTTATTCGAAATATTGACGATGCGGGCACGCTCGTCCAGGATCCGCGCCCGCGCGTTGGGGGCGTAACTCTCGTGGGTGATGCGCGCGTTCCAGTCGTGGAAAGGGGCGGCGGAGTCCTGGATCTCGACGGTCCCGAGCCACGGATTCTCGCGAGGGGGCTGATAGAAGTGGCCGTGGATACAGATATAGCGGGGATGATTGGGCATTATTCCATGGTCTCCAATGCGGACGCGCGGCCGCGCGTCGACGAGGGGGCCCAGGTCGGGGCGTTTCTTTCATCGCGCCGGCCCGTCGGGGAGAACGGGCGACCGCGCGCTCAGGCGGGGGTGCGAAGCAAGGGAGGGTCGTCCACGGTCACGACGAACGCCTCGGCGTCCCCCGGCCGCGTCCAGGTCATGGTCGAACCGGGCGACGCGTGGGAGACCCGGACCACGCCGAGCGCCACGCCCGCGCCTCGCCCGGGGGAGGTCGCCGATGACGTGATCGTCCCGACGGCCTTCCCGCCGGCCTCCAGCGCCACCCCCTCCGGGGGGACCGGCTCGCCGGGGCGGGAGACGAGGCGGCGGAGGATCTTGTTGACGTGCCCCAGCGCGTCGAGCCGGGCGACGGTCTCCTGCCCGAGGTAGCAACCCTTGACGAACGAGATCGCTCGGGGGTCGCGGTCGAGTTCCTGCGGTAGGTTCCTGTCGTTCACGTCGCGGCCGAAGGCGGGCGTCCCGGCCTCGATGCGCAGGGCGTCGTAAACCTCCGCGTCCAACGCCGGGAGGCCCGAGCCCCGGAGCGCCTCGGCGAGCCTGGCGCCGGCTTCCGCGTCGGCGATCAGGGTGAAGCCGGGGATGCCGGCGGGGGACTCGCGGACGAGCAGGACATCGACCCCCGCGACGGTCGTCGTGGTCGAGGACAGGTCGGCCTCGTCGGGGAGCGTCGCGCCGACGCCCTCCAGCCAGGCCGCCGCCCCGGGGCCCATCACGTGGAACTCGGAGGTCTCGGCGGATGAGTCCTCGATCGCAACGTCGTCGAAGATGCCGTACTTCCGCAAATGCGGCAGGGCCAGATCCATCCCGCCGGGGTCGGAGCGGAGGAGGATGGCGTCGGGGAGCGCGTGGACGACCAGGAAGGCCAGCGTCTTCCCCTGCGGGCTGGTGACGAACGTCTCGCAGCCGCGGCCGACGGCCAGCCGCTTGATGTCGTTGGTCGTGAGGTTGTGCAGGAATTTCGCCCGATCCGGGCCGCCCACGCGCATGCGAGAGCGGCCGGCGTGGTCGATCCACGCCGCCGATTCGCGGGCCGCTCGGTACTGTTCGGGGGTCGTCGTCATCGATCCCGTGGGCTGGGGCATGGGCCTGAACGTTCGGATCCGGCCCGATGCTGGATTATACCCTATTTCCTCCGGGGCGTCGTGGTCGGTTCAGGCGGCGTCGGGGTCGTCGACCTCGCCGTGGACCCGCTCGGCCCGGCTCACGAGCAGGCAGGAGCGCGACCGGGAGGCGAGGCGGGCCCCCTCCTCCGGGCGTTCCAGGGGGATGAGGCCGAGGTTCTCCACGACATCGGGGTCGAGCCGGCTCAGGAGGTAGACGTCGGCCCAATCGAGGGCGTCCAGCAGGCCGACGGCCAGCGGGTGGTCTCGGTCGGCCTCGTGCCCGCGGAGGAGCCGCCGCGACCGTCGCTCGTCGTCGACCGCGGCGAGCCGGGAGAGCGAAGGCCCGAACGCCCCCTCGACGCGCGACAGGGCCACGATCCGGCCCCCGCGACGGACCAGCTTCGTCGCGACCAGCAGCGCCGCGATCAGGTCGTGGAGGTCGCCCGGGGCGTCGGCGTCGCCCACTCCGACGACGACGGTCTCGGCGCGCGCCCGGGGCCGGAACGACCAGGCGCGATCGACGGCCGCGAGCCCCGCGTCGCGCACGTCCTCGGCCAGCCCCGCGACGAACGCCGCCGGCCCCCCCGAGCCCAGCACGACCCCCACCTGGAACCACGAGCCGAGCAGGGCGCCGACCTCGAACGCCTCGTCGTCGACGACCGAATCCGCCTCGCCGGAGAACCTGCGCGCCTCGCGGGTCTCCGCGTCGCTCAGGCCGGGGAACAGGACGTTCCAGGGCCCGTGCGGGCCGGTGACGGGATCGCGCCTCAGGAGCCCCACGGGGACCACGACGTCGGCGTCGATGAGGGTCCGATTGAGGTAGACGCGGCTCCCCTTCGCGGTCGTGGCGAGATACGCCAGGCGATCGCGGTCGTTCGGGTCGTGAATCTCGGCCACCTCGCCACGCTCGCCCGAGACGAGCGGCCAGTCGTGACGAGCGGCCTCGACGATCGTGATGTCGTCGGCCGCCACGCCGGCCGTCTCCAGCACGTCGGTCACCACGTCCAGGATGGGCCTCGGGTGTCGCAGCAGCGGATCTAGCGCGATCGCCACCCGGTCGCCGGGGACGACGTTCTGTCGCAGCGGCGGAAAGCCCCTCGGCGTTTCGAGCGCCTCGCGCAGCGCCGCCTCGGCTTCGCGGGCCGACAACGCCGCGGGGGGCGAGGACGACTCGACCTCCGACTCGTCGCCCAGCTCGATCGCCACCCGTTCCGACCCGAACTCGATCTCGTATCGCGACACGCCGGCTCGCTTTCATCCCTCGGGCAAGGCCGGGGCGCGCCTCGCCGCCGGCTTAAGGTCCAACCCAGGAATGATAGAGGGGAACGGCCGGGGGGGTCAACCGCCGGCGTCGATCCCGGTCATCGCCGCGCTCGCTTCCCAGAGCCGACGCGCCGCCGCGTCGTCCCGGGCGGCCCGCGAGGCGACCGCGGGGCGAGACTTCACGAAGTAGCCGCCGGAGACCCCTTCGACCTCGGGCGAGGTCGCCAGGTAGACGGTGGTGGCGGCCCCTTGCTCCGGCGCGATCGCGAACGCCCTCGCGAACGCCCTCATGACGGCCCCCTTCCAGGTGGCGTCGCGAAAGATCCGGGTGTTGACGTAGCCCGGGTGCAGGCAGGCGGCGGTGATCGGCTCGCCCTGGAGCCGGGCGGCCAGTTCGCGGGTGAACAGGATGTTCGCGAGCTTCGACCGCTGGTAGGCGCGCCAGCCGCTATAACGGCGGCGACCTTCCAGGTCGTCGAAGTTCATGGTCACGCCGCGATGCGCCCCGGACGCCACGGTGACGACCCGCGCCGAGGGGGCCGCGCGCAACAGCGGCAGTAGCAGGTTCGTCAGCAGGTACGGGGCCAGGTGGTTGACCGCGAACGTCGTCTCGATCCCGTCGACCGTCTCGGTCTTGTCGAGGCAAATCACCCCGGCGTTATTGATCAGGACGTCGAGGCGATCGGTCCTGGCCGCGACATCATCGGCAAGCCGCCGCGCCTCGGCCTGGGAGGCGAGGTCCGCCGCGAGGGGTTCGACGTCGGCGCCGGGGACCTCGCGCCGGATCCGGTCGGCCGCCTCGCCCGCCGTCGTCGTCGACCGTCCCGCGAGCAGCACGCGCGCCCCGGCGCGGGCCAGTTCCCGAGCCGCGATGAAGCCGATGCCGGCCGTCGCCCCGGTGATGAGGACGAATTTCCCGTCCATGGTGGGCGTGACGCTGGATGGCTCGCTCATGACGGCGGCTTACTCCGTGTCGCGCCGGGCGGCGTCGAGCGTGAAGGCGGGGAGGCAGATGGCGATGTACTCGGCCCCGTCCTCCTCGGGAGTGCCGTAGCGGACCCACTCGCCGGCCGCGACCTTGACCGCCTGGCCGGCGCGGACGTCGAGCACGCCGTCGCGATGCTCGACCCGGAGCAGGCCCCGCAGGACGACGGTGTATTCGTCGAACGTCGGCGTCTGGCCGGGCTCGACCCAGCCGCCGGGGCTCCGCATGTGCGCGACGCTCACGCCGGCCTCGCCGGTGTTGACGCGACCGACGTACTCGTCGATCAGCTTCGGCTTCGTCCCAGCGGCTTCGACCCGGCTCGGGCCGGCGATCAGGATGGGCATGGGCATTCCTCGGGTGGAAGGATGCCGCATGCTATAGGCCCGGCGCGGTGAGCGTCAAGTGCGTGCGGGCCGTCTCCCGAGCGGGCCATCCTCGGCGATCGCCGAGGCTTCCGAGGTCAGGACTTGTCGGCCGGCTTCTCCGCCTCGGCCTTCTCCCGCGCGGCCTTCCGCTCGGCCCGGATCGCCTTGAGGTCGTCCCGGTCAAGGTAACCGTCTCGATCCATGTCGAGCCGGTCGAAAACGGCGGGCCTGCCCTGGAATTCCTGGCGGCTGAGTCGCCCGTCCTTGTCGGCGTCGTTAGCCCGGAACTTCTCGACGAGGTCCTTGATCCGCTGGCCCCGCCGCGCGGCGGACGTGGAGTCGTCATCCTTGTCGGAGCCGGCCGAGTCCTTCGCGGAAGGCTTCTTGGCGGACTCGGGCTTCGCCGTTCCCCTGGCCTTGCGGATGGCGGTCAGCTTATCCCCGAGAGTCTCGAACTCCTGGGCGTCGATCTTGCCATCCTTGTTCGCGTCGCCCGACTTGAGAATCGTCCTCACGGCGGGCCTCGACGCCGCGTCCACCTCGGACTGGCTGAGGACACCGTCCTTGTCGGCGTCGAGGTGCCGGAAGATGCCGGCGGCCTTGCCGGGCGCGGCGGACTCGGGCTCGTCGACGGGGGCGGCGACGGCGGACACGAGGGCGAGGGACAGGGAAAGGCCGCCGGCGACGAATCGCGTGAACATCGGAGGGTTCTCCTGGAAAGGCCGCGCGCGAAGCGCCGCCCCGCGACGGCGGGGCCCGGCGGATCGTCGCGGCCCGTGGAGGATGAAACCCCGAGGCGAGGCGGGGGTGTCGCGGATTCAGGCCAGGGCGACGGCGCTGGCCGACGTGGCGTCGGCGGGGACCGGGGCATCGGTGACCAGGAAGTCCTTGATCTCCAACTGCACCTTGCGGTAGCCGTTCCACTCGTCGATCGAGGGGCTGAAGACGACGCTGAACTCCGTGCCGTGGGACAGCGCCTTCCCCTTCTCCCCCAGGCTCCAGCCGATGGCCTTGAAGACCGCGTCCCCCTGGCCGACCTTGAGCTGGAGGTGCTTCCCCCCGTCGCCGACTCCGCGCGGCTCGCCGACGACCCGCGCTCGGCTGGCGAGGAAGACCGGCCGGGGATTCCCCATGCCGTGCGGCTCCATCTTCTCCAGCTCCTCGACGGCGTTGAGGGTGAGCATGGCGAGGGGGATCTCGGCGTCGATGTTCAGGACGCGTTCGCGAAGTTCCGGCGTCAAGAGAGTGCGGCAGCGGGCGTCGAATCGCTCGGCGAAGATGGGGAAATGCGACTCGGCCATGCGGACGCCGGCCGCAGCCGAATGGCCGCCGAAGCCGATCAGGCCATCGGCGCACTCCTGGATCGCCTGGTACAGGTTGAAGCCGGGGACCGAGCGGCCGGAGCCCTGCGCGAACTCCTCGCCGAACGCGACGAGGATCGTCGGCCGATGGTACATCTCCACGAGTCGGCTGGCGACGATGCCGATGACGCCGGGGTGCCATTCCTTGCGGCCCAGGACGATGGCCCCGCGGTCCTGGAGGCCCCCCTCGGACTTGATCTGCTCGGTCGCCTGGCGGACGATCTCGCGCTCCACCTCCTGGCGACGGCGGTTCACCTCGTCCAGCTCATCGGCGATCTGGGCGGCCACGGCCTCGTCGCCGGTCGTGAGCATCTCGACGGCCCGCATCGCCCGCTCCAGCCGGCCGGCTGCGTTGATCCGGGGGGCCAGGTTGAAGCCCACCGTGCCGGCCGTCAGCCTCGGCCGGTCCAGGCATTTCGCCACCCGCATCAGGGCCTTCATGCCGACCGTCGGCGCGCCGTGGACCCCGGCGAGGCCGTGTCGCACCAGGATGCGGTTCTCGTCGCGCAGCGGCACCACGTCGGCGACCGTCGCCATGGCCACCAGGCCGAGCGACTGAACCAGATAATCGCGGAGGTGGGGGGACGCCTTCTTGCCGTCGCCGAACCCCTTGCAGACCTGCCAGGCCAGCTTGAACGCCACCGCCGCGCCGCAGAGGTCGCCGAACGGGTAGGCGCTCCCGGGCAATCGCGGATGGACCAGCACGTCGGCCGCCGGCAGGTCGGGGCCGATGGTGTGGTGGTCCGTGACGATGAACTCCAGTCCCAACTCGCGAGCCAGCCTGGCCTCGGCCACGGCCGAGATGCCGCAATCCACCGTCACCACCAGGGCCCCGGGGTGGTCGGCGGCGATCTTGCGAAGGGCGTCCGGATTGACGCCGTAGCCTTCCTGGACGCGGTGCGGGATGTAGTAGTCGACGCTCCTCGCGCCGGCGAGCTTGAGCGCGGCCCACAGGACGCTGACGCCGCAGACGCCGTCGACGTCGTAGTCGCCGTAGATGACGATCGACCGATCCTGGCGGATGGCCCGGACGAGCCTGTCGGAGGCCTCGGCGACGCCCGGCAGCCCCTCGGGGTCGTTCAGGCCGTTGAGGCGGGCGTCGAGGAACGCCCGGGCCTGATCGGGGTCCGTGACGCCCCGGTTGAGGAGGACCTGCGCCACGAGCGGGGAGATCCCGGCGCCGCGGCCGAGGGCGGCGATCCGGTCGCGTTCGAAGGGTTGGACTCGCCACCGCGTCGCCATCGTCGCGACCTCCCCCGGCCGAGCCCCGCGCCGCTCCCTCGCCGGCCGCCCGCGCGGGCCTCCGGGTAGTATACATCATTTCGCCGGGGGTCGCGGCCGATCGCCTCAGATCCATCCCCGACGGCGGGCCATGACGAGCATGGCGACGGGCGAGAGGGCCATGAAGGCCAGGGCCCCCAGGAACAGGCCCCACTTCGGGAGCTGGCCCTCCAGCGCCAGCGCCTCGCCGAAGAAGTTCATGCCGAAGAAGCCGGTCAGGAACGACATCGGCATGAACATGACGGTGACCATCGTCAGCGCCTTCATGATGTCGTTCGTCCGGTTCGACGTGACCGTGAGGTAGGTATCCAGCGTGCCGGCGATGAGGTCCCGGAGCCCCTCGGTGATGTCGTGGATCCGCACGACGTGGTCGTAGACATCGCGGAAGTAGACCCGGTGGTCCGCGCGGACCACCCGGTACGGGTCGCGCGACAGCCGGCCCAGCACGTCGCGCTGGGGGGCGAAGGTCCGCTGGAGCCGGGAGGCCGATCGCTTTAGCTCGAAGATGTCCGCGAGGCCGCTCCGGCCCTGCCCGGCCATCACCTTGTCCTGGAGGCGGTCGACGCGGTCGTCCAGCGACTCGATCGCGTCCAGGGACTGGTCGACGGCGCGGTCGAGGAGGCGGAACAGCAGGTGGTCGGCCCCGTTGCGCATCCGCCCGCGCGGGTCGTCGTGGATGGCGTCGTGACTGGCCACGATGAACGGGAGGGTGCCCTGGTGGTAGGTGACGAGGTAATTGGAGCCCAGGAAGGCGTCCAATTCCTGGATCTGGAGGTCGCCGGTGGCGGCATTGACGAAGCTGGCGTGGAAGGCTATGTAGAGATGGTCACCCCAATCGTCGAGCCTCGGGACGTGCGAGTCTCGAACCGCGTCCTCGACGGCCAGGGGGTGGAACTTGAAAACGTCGCCCAGCAGGCGCTCGGCCTCCGGAGACGACTTCCCGGGGGGGTCCTGGATGTCGACCCAGAGCGTCCCCTTCGGATCCCGGATCGCCTCCGGGACGCGGTCGACGGGCCAGTCGAGGTGCAGCTCGCCGGTGCCGTCGCGGTACACGGCGCGGATCCCGCCGCGCGACGCGTCGAGCGGGCCGGTCATCGAGAGCCCCCCCTCATCTCCTGATAACGCATCAGCTCCTCGACGATCTCGATGGTGATCGGCGGGCCGGGGGGCGTTTGCGTCGAGCGCCGGATCGGCGAGTTGTTGCGGAAGATCCAGTAGGCGCCGGTCGAGCCCAGGGGGACGTCGACCAGCCGGATGGCGACCTCGCCGACGGGGGCGCGGTCGAACCGGAACGAGCCATCGGGACGGAGGCGCGCCGACGTGATGTCCCCGAGCGTGCCGTCGATCGGCTGCAGTTCAACCCATCCGCGATCGACCGGTCGGCCGGAGATCAGCACGACCCCCTCGGCCGTGGTCCGAGGGATGACCTCGGGCCCTAACTCCTCGGCGCAGCCGGTGAAGGCCAGGCAAGCCGCGAGGGGGGCCGTCGCGAGCAACCGCCGGGATCGTCGCATCGACTCAATCCTCCTGGCGCGACCCGCCGTGCCGGGCCGCGAGCCCTCGCGCCTCCGCCAGCGCTTGCCGGGCGTCGGCTTCTCCCTCGCCCGGGTCGCCCGCGAAGCGACGGCCGCCGACCGCCTCGCGGCCGGCATGCGGGATGGCGGGTTCCGCCGGGAGGAACAGGCGGCCGCCCGACTGGCGATCCCCCGCCATGGGGCCGACCGGCCCCAGCAGGATCAGGTCGCCGCCGGACATCCCCAGGCCGGCCCGAGGGCCGACGGCGTCGGCGGCGATGAGCGAGCCCCCCGCGAGCCGGCAGCCGGTCGCGGATCCCGACGGGTCTAGCAGGAGAAGCGTGCCGGAGCGCATCCCCGCGCCGGCGCCGTCGGCCGAGCGGCCGGTACAGACGACGACGACGTTCGGCGCGTCCATCCCGGCGGCCAGTTCCGGCCCGGCGTCGCCGGCGACCTCGATCACGGCGTCCCAGCTTCCGGCCAGGCCGGCCAGGAGCAGGCGCTGGCCGGATGGGCCTTCGAGCCGGACGAGGCGGTCGCCGCGATCGAGCCGGCGGACGACCTCGGCGTTGATGAGGTGGTAGTCGCGCAGCTCGGCGACGGGGATGGGCCCGCCGGAACCGTCGGGGTCGTCGTTAGCCACGGGGGGCGCCCGCCTCGGCCCTGGCGGCCGCCGCGTCGGCCTGCCCCGCGGGGTCGGCGGCGGCCGGGGCGGGGAGGCTCGGGCCGTTCTGGAACAGCGTCGCGTCGGCCGGGGGGTTCTGGTCGAGGAACGCCTTGAAGGCGTCGGTCTTCGTCCGGAGGTCCTGCCGCGCCGCGGGGATCTGGCCGGTGGGGGCGCCGACGAGGGCCGCCGCCGCCATGGCCGCCGGCTTCATCGCGTCGAAGTACTTCTGGCTCTCGGCCTTCCCCCCGGTGGGGGAGTTCAGCAGCCCGCTCTCGCGGACCCCCTCCTGCCCCTGGAACGCCTGGAAGAGCGGGCCGACCAGCACCGTGGTCAGCTCCTGGGAGCGCAGCGGGTTCTCGGTGTGGCCGTCGGAGATCTTGTCGAGGATCGCCGCCCCCACCCGCGCCGCCGCGTAGGCGACGACCGCCTGGTTGTACCTGGGGACCGCCGTGCCGATCTGCATCGAGCCCAGGGCGAGGGCGGCCTGCGCCCGGACGTCGAGGGCCAGGTTCTCGTCGGTCAGGTATTGGAAGGCGGCCGAGGCCATGTCGGCCGACCGGGGGGAGGTCGGCAGGTAGCCCTGCCGCAGCGCCGTGAGCGCCTCCAGGCCGCGGACCTGGACCCACGCGGGCCAATCCTTGCCGGCGAGGAGCTGGTCGGCGATCGCCTTGGCCGCCTCGGCCTCCTGCGCCGCGGAGAGCCGGTTGGTCATCTGCTTGATGTTGGTGATCCCCCGGAACGCCCAGAGCTTCACCCAGTAGGTCTGCTTGGGGTCCTTGATCTCGTCGAGCAGGACCTTGAGGGCGTCCGGGTTGGCGCTCTGGGCCAGGACGATCATCGCCTGGATGCGCGGCAGGAAGTGGTGCTTGAACAGAGGCGGCAGCTTCTGGAGCAACACCTGATTGTAGCGCGTCTGGAAGCCGGTGTTCCTGGCGCCCCGCGCGACGAACGAGGCCTCCACCAGGGTCTGGGTCGCCGACTGGAGCGCGGTCACGACGGCCGCGTTCTTCTCGCCGGAGGGGTCCAGGGCGGCCTGGATGTTCCGCGGGCTGGACATCTGCGAGACCATCGCCGAGACCACGCGGTCGATCAGCGCCGGGTCGGGCGCGACGAGCGGGCTGGCGGCCATGGCCTTGAACTGGTTGATCTCCTGCGCCGGGACCGGGTTGGCGCGGATCTCCTGGAACTTCTTGGGGTCGCGGATCGCCTCGATGTTGGGGTCGAGGTAGATCTGGAGCGAGGCCGTCTTCTGGGATTCCGACGGGTCGACGGCCTCCTTCGGCGCCTCGTCCTCGGCGGGATTCTGGGCGTCCTTCGCCGCGGCGTCGGCCGGGGCGGGGGCTTGCTGGGCACGCGCGGGGGCGGCGACGGGACCGGCCCAAGCCCACGCCAGCAGGGCGACCGCGCCGACCCGGACGAGCCCCGCGGGAGGCGCGATGCGTCTCTCGACGATGGACGACTTGCTCATGTTCGGCAGACCTCGTGTTATGCCGCGTGGACCCGGGCTCGGCGACGGGGTGGCACGCGCCCGGCACGGCCGGCGACGGGCCGTTGGGCCTCGCCGGGGTCGGTCGGGGACGGGCGCCAGGAGGCCCGGCTCGCGGGCGCGGGGTGGTGATCGATCCGCGCCGGGGGAGGGTCTCGCCGTCGTCAACTCATCTCGTCTGGTTCTCGGAACTTCCAACGACGGAGCCCGAATTCAACCTACCCGGCCCTCCGGACCCTGTCAAGTCGCCGCCCCGGCCCCCGCGATGGACCCCGGGTCGGGTTGAGCCGGGCGCCTTCCGGGCCTAGAATCTAGATCGCCACGTCGCCGAGTGATCCCCTCCCCGCCCTCGCGGGGGCGCCCCGACCCCGAGTCCGCCAACATGCTCCAGCGTCGCTTCGTCTTCCCCAGCGTGATCGAGATGAACTACCAGGCCCGCCGCCGCGTGGGGGTCAACGTCTATCTCATCGACGGGGGCGACGAATTCATCCTCATCGACGTCGGCTTCCTGGAGGACACGGTCGTGGTCCTCCAGCTGATCCGCGACATGGGCTACAGCTTCTCCGCCTGCAAGATGGTCGTCGCCACCCACGCCGACGTCGACCACACCCAGGGCCTCGCCCGCGCCCGGGACGTCCTCAAGTGCCCGGTCGCGGCCCACCCCCGCAGCGTGCCGGCCATCGAGTCGGGCGACGAGCTTTTCACCTTCGCCCGGATCGACGCCCAGGGCATCAGCATCCCCATGCCCAAGTGCAGGGTGGACGTCCAGATCGACGAGGGCTCCAAGATCCAGGTCGGCCCTCACGAGATTGAGGTCTGGAGCACCCCGGGCCACGCGGCCGGGCAGCTCGCCTTCAAGATGGGGAACCTCCTCTTCTCCGGCGACAACATCTTCCGCGACGGCTGCGTGGGGGCCATCGACGCCCACCACGGCTCGAACATCCCCGACTACATCGCCAGCCTGGAGCGCATCCGCGACTGCGACGCCGAGTTCCTGCTCCCCTCCCACGGCCCCATCTTCCGCAAGGACGTCGACCTCCTCAATCGGACCATCGACCGCCTCGAAGGCTACAAGCACATGTCCGACTTCGGCACCTGCGCCGTCGACTGGCCCCTGATGGACGCCTGGGAAGACGAGCTGATCCGCGGCGACCTCGATTTCTGAGCCCTTCACGCGTGGCGCGACGGCACGCCGAAGTTGGCTTCGTTCGTCGTCGCGCCACGCGCCGTGTTTTCGACGCAAATCCTTGCCCATCATCCTTTTGATAGTGATTCCCAGTTGGCTTCGTTCGTCGTTTTCGTATAGGTCCGCCGCGTCGTCCCGGCCCGTCTCGACTTCGGCCGGGCCGGCTTCACGTCGATCCGCTCGATCATGCTCGCGAGTCCTCCCATCGGGACGCCAGGGACGCCGGTTCCGGTTTCCTCCACCATGTAGTTGCACCCAGAACAGCCCTGGAGAGAGACGACGGGCCGATTCTGGGGATGGATCGGCTCTCGATTCGCCATAAGATTATTGTCCACCCAGGCTTACCGGCCGACCATTTTTTTCGCTCCCGGGGCCATTCCCATGGACCGGGTCGCGCCCGAACTCGCGGCGGCCCCGCCGGTGGCCAGCGCGATTGAGCACGTCGATTCGCCGCTGGCCAGGCGCGATTTTGCGCGCCGTCGGATCGGCGGCACCAGCTCCCGGCCGATGTCGCCTAACCATGGTGACGCCCGAAAGGGTTTTGCCGATTGCGCCAAGGGCGTTAAACTAATGTAGGATGTCAGGACCGCTCGCCGCCCCCCTGCCCTCGCGCCCGCCAGGCCCGCCGCCCGCCCGGAGTCGACACGATGCCGATCCCCACTCCACCACGCCCCTCGCCCGTCGTCCTCGCGACGGTCTGCGTCCTCGCCCTCGCCTCCCCCGCCACCGCGAGCGCCGAGGAGGAGGTGGCCGCGCCGGCCAGGGCAGTGCTGGAGAAGTACTGCATCGCCTGCCACCAGGGGGACAAGCCCGACGCCGGGTTCAACCTGCCCAGGCTGCTGGAAAGGGGCTCGCCCGCGACCCAGCGCAAGCCTTGGCGGCGGGTGCTGGAGAACGTCGAGGCGGGCATGATGCCGCCGGAAGACCAGCCCCAGCCGACCGACGAGGAGGCGGAACTCCTCGCGGCCTGGATCGGCGGGGAGTTCGAGAAGGCCGATTGCGACGGCCCGGCCGACCCCGGCAAGGTGACCATCCGGCGGCTCAACCGCGCCGAGTACGACAACACGATCCGCGACCTGACCGGCGTCGACTTCCGCCCCGCCGACGACTTCCCGTCGGACGACGTCGGGTACGGCTTCGACAACATCGGCGACGTCCTCAGCCTGCCGCCCATCCTCATGGAGAAGTACATGGCGGCGGCCCGAGAGGTCGCCTCCCGGGCCATCGACGCCGGCGGCGAGCCCCCCGCGACGCTCCACGACGGGGAAGCGCTTAGCGCCGTCAACGGGTCGGCCTACCACGACGACGGACAGATCCTCGCCAGCACCGGCGAGGTCGCCGCGGCCCACGACTTCCCGCGCGAGGCGGAGTACGTCGTCCGCGTGGTCGCCTTCGGGCAGCAGGCCGGGGACCAGCCGGCCCGCATGGAGTTGCGGGTCGACGGCCGGGCGCTCCGGGCGTTCGACGTCGCGGCCGAGGAGGCCTCGCCCGGGACGTATGAACACCGCTTCCGCGCCCCGGCCGGCTCGCGCCGGGTCGCCGCCGCGTTCATCAACGATTATTACGACCCCGACCATCCCGACCCGGGGCGTCGCGACCGCAACCTCGTCGTCCGGTCGATCGAGATCCAGGGCCCGTTCCGCGGGCCCGACGACGCGCCCCCTCCCGGCCACGACCTGATCCTGGTGAAGCGGCCGGCGACGCCCGAGGAATACTCCGACAGCGCGACCGCCGTGCTGGAGCGCTTCCTCCGCCGCGCGTACCGCCGCCCCGTCACCGGCGGCGAGGTCGCCAAGCTCGTCCGACTGGCCGAACTCGCCCGCGAGAACGGCGACAGCTTCGAACGCGGCATCCAGCTGGCCGTGCAGGCGGTCCTAGCATCGCCGCAGTTCCTCTACAAGGTGGAAGTCTTCCGGCCGGTCCGCGACCGCCAGGGGAAGGTGGTCGACCAGCCCAACGGCGTCCCGCTGAGCGACGACGAGGTCGCCGTGCGTCTGTCCTACTTCCTGTGGAGCAGCATGCCGGACGACGAGCTGTTCCGGCTGGCCGACGAGCGGAAGCTTCACGACCCCGAGGTCCTGGAGGCCCAGGTCCGCCGGATGCTCCGCGACCCGAAGTCCGACGCCCTCGTCGAGAACTTCGCCGGGCAATGGCTCCAACTCCGCGGCCTGGAGGTCGCCGCCCCGGACGCCGGGCTGTTCAAGGATTTCGACGAGCCCCTACGCGACGCCATGAGGCGCGAGAGCGAGTTGTTCTTCGCCGCGATCCTCCGCGACGGCCGCAGCCTGGTCGACTTCCTCGACGCCGACTACACCTTCCTCAACGAGCGGCTGGCCCGGCACTACGGCATCGACGGCGTGGCCGGCGACGACTTCCGCGAGGTCAAGCTGGCCGGCCGCGAGCGCGGGGGCCTCATCACCCAGGCGAGCATCCTGACGACAACCTCCAACCCGTCGCGGACATCGATCGTCAAGCGCGGGAAGTGGGTGCTGGAGCAGATCCTCGGCGACTCGCCTCCGCCGCCGCCCGAGGAGGTCCCGGCGCTGGCGGACGACTCCGGCGGGCCGATCGTCGGCACGCTCCGCGAGCGCGTGGAGCTGCACCGGTCGCGGCCGGACTGCGTCTCCTGCCACCTCCGGCTCGATCCCCCCGGATTCGGCCTGGAGAACTACGACGCCATCGGAGCCTGGCGTGACAAGGACGGCGACCATCCGATCGACGCCTCCTCGGAGATGCCGGACGGCGCCTCCTTCAGCGGCCCGGTCGAGCTGAAGGCGGTCCTCAAGGGCCGCAAGGCCCAGTTCGCCCGCGCCCTGACCGAGAAGCTCCTGACCTACGCCCTGGGCCGCGGCCTGGAGGAGAACGACGACTGCACGGTCGAAGACATCGTGAAGGCCGCCGCCGAGGACGGCGACCGGCTGTCGCGGATCGTGACCGAGATCGTCAAGAGCCCCCCGTTCCTGCGTCGCAAGGGCTGACGCGTCCCTCGACTTACCCCTTCCCCCACCATTGGAGCCGGACATGAGCCGACTGAAGATCACCCGCCGCACGTTGCTACGCGGCGCCGGCGCGGCCGTCGCCCTCCCCTGGATGGAGGCCATGGCCGCCGCGCGCGGGCCGAGCCCCGAAGAAGGCCCGCTCCGCATGGCGTTCTTCTACGTCCCCAACGGCGTCCACATGCAGGACTGGAAGCCGAAGGAGGTGGGCGGGGACTTCGACCTGCCGTCGATCTTGGAGCCGCTGGCCCCGGTGAAGGAGGAGCTGCTCGTCCTCTCCAACCTGGCCCAGGACAACGCCCGCGCCCACGGCGACGGCCCCGGCGACCACGCGCGGTCGCTCTCCTGCTTCCTCACCGGCGTCCACCCGCGGAAGACCGACGGCGCGAACATCGAGGCCGGCGTCTCGGTCGACCAGTACGCCGCCCGACACGTCGGCTCGGCGACGCGGCTCCCCTCGCTGGAGCTGGGCATCGAGCGCGGGGCGCAGTCGGGCAACTGCGACTCGGGCTATAGCTGCGCGTACTCGTCCAACATCTCCTGGCGCACGCCGACCACGCCGTCGTCCAAGGAGATCAACCCCCGGCTCGTCTTCGACCGCCTGTTCGGCGGGCTGGGCGACGGAGGCTCGGCCGACGACCGCCGCCGTCGCGGACTCTACGAGCGCAGCATCCTCGACTTCGTCCAGGAAGACGCCCAGTCGCTTCGGGGCCGGATCGGCATGTCCGACCGCCGCAAGCTCGACGAATACCTGACCGCGGTCCGCGAGATCGAGCGCCGGGTCGCCCGCGCCGACGAGGACTCGGAGCGGGCCTCGGACGTCGCGACGGCGCGGCCCGCGGGCGTGCCGAAGGACTACGCCGAGCACGTCCGGCTGATGTTCGACCTGCTCGCCCTGGCGTTCCAGACCGACACCACCCGCATCGCCACCTTCATGTTCGCCAACGAGGGTAGCGGCCGCCCCTACCCGTTCCTGGACGTCCCCGAGGGCCACCACGACCTGTCGCACCACGGCAAGGACCCGGCCAAGCAGGAGAAGCTGCGGCGCATCAACCGCTTCCACATGGAGGAGTTCGCCCGCCTCCTGAAGCGGCTGAAGGAGACCAAGGAAGGGGACCGCTCCGTCCTGGACAACTCCATGATCGTCTACGGCAGCGGCATCTCCGACGGCGACCGCCACAACCACGACGACCTCCCCGTCCTGCTCGTCGGCCGCGGCGGCGGCACGATCGCCACCGGCCGCCACGTCGCCTACACGCCCCAGCCGCTCAACAACCTGTACCTCTCGATGCTCGACCGCATGGGCGTCCCCTGCGAGCGCCTCGGCGACAGCACCGGCCGCCTCGAAAAGCTCTCCTGACGCGCGCGAGAGCGGCCCGCGCGAATCGCGCGGGCCGCTCTCACCTTCACGGTCGAGGTCGCCGGGCGTCCTCCTCTCCGGGCGGGAGGAGGACGCCCGGCGTTTTATCCCGGATCAATGTAGCCTCGGCTCAGGCCCGTCGGGCGAGGGCGGCCCGGACGCGGCCGGCGTTGAGGAAGGTCCGCGCGACGGCGGCGTCGTCGAACGGGACGACGCGGTCGGCGAAGATTTGGTAGGCGTTTCGGCCCTTGCCGGCGATCAGCACGGCGTCGCCGGGCCGGGCGTCGGAGAGCGCGGCCTCGATGGCGCGACGGCGGTCGGGCTGGACGTGGACCTTGCCCGGGCGCCGGAACCCGCCGAGCATGTCGTCCATGCAGGCGTCGGGGTCCTCGGCGCGGGGGTCGCCGAGCGTCAGGACGACGCGATCCGCGGCCGTCTCCGCGACGTGCGACGCCGCGCGGCGGGTCTCGCGGTCCTGGCCGCCGTGGGCGCTGAGGATCAGGTGGATCCGGCCCGCCGTGATCGACCGGAGCGCGGAGAGCGCCCGGGACAGCGTCGCGGCGTCGCTCGCCTCGTCGACGCGGACGTCGAACGGCTGGCCGGCGTCGACCGATTCGAGATGGCCGGCGATCCCGGCGATGCTCTCCAGCCCGGCGACGACCGCGCCGACGTCGACGTGCATCGACCAGGCGAGGGCCGCCGCGGCCAGCGCGTGCGAGACGTGGCGCTCGCCGACGAGCCTCAACCGGACCGGAGTCGGCCGGCCGTAGCCCAGCAGCAGGAACCCCGTCCCGGACGCGTCGACGCGCTGGATGATGGCCGACAGGTCGACGCGGTCCGGCCGCGCGAGGCCGAAGGAGACGCGGCGGGCGTCCAGGTTCAGGCCGCCGAGGATCTCGGCGTTCGGGTCGTCGTCGTTGACGATCGCCGCGCCGCCGGGGGCGATCTTGCGGAACAGCCGGGCCTTGGCCCGACGCCGCCTGAGCGCCGCGTCGGGCGAGGTCCCGGCGGGCACGGCCAGGTCGGTCGCCACGGCGGCCTGGAAGGTCACGCCCTCCAGCGCCCGAGATTCCAGCGCCTCGGCGCCGACCTCGATCACGCCGGCGTGGCATTGACGCTCGACCATATAAGAGAGGATCGAGGCCAGCCCGGCCGCGCCGCCGGGCCAGGCTCCGGCCGGCTCGGCGACGCCGAGGGGCCGCGCCGTGACGCCGTCGGTCCAGCCCGACCCGCCGATCATGCCGCAGCGCAGGCCGGCGGCCTCGAAGATGGCGCGGGCCATCAGGGAGACGATCGCCTTGCCCTGGACGCCCGTGACGCCCAGCGTCGCCAGCCGTTCGGACGGCTCCCCGGCCAGGGCCTGGCAGATCCGGGCGTGCGCCGCGCGGGCGTCGCCCACGACCGCCTGGAGCCGGCCGGCCTCCGGGATCTCGCGCTCGACGACGACCCCCGCCGCGCCCCGGTCGAGGGCCTCGCGGACGTGGCCGTGGCCGTCGTAGCGGGCGTCCCGCACGGCCACGAAGACCTGGCCGGGGTCGAGCCGGCGATGGTCGACGGCGCAGCCGGTGACCTCCCAGTCAGGACACCCCACGAACTTCGCCCCCGGCAGCAGCCTGCGGAGGCTCACCGAGGGGATCCCCCGCTGAGGCATACGATCGACGAACCAGCGCGCCATGGGCATCGCCTCCTTGCCTGTCCCGCCAGATCCGCCCCCGCGCCCTCGGCCCGCGGCGTCATCCCTTCCGCCCGCGCCCCGAATCGGCCGCCCATGCGGACGGCCCGCGCCCTCGCCCCTGGCGACGTGCTACCGCGTCGCCAGGCCCGAATTCCCGATCACAATCCGGCCCCTTGCGGGCCGCCGACGACTCAGGAAGGTGCTTCCCGGCAGGTCGCGGCATTCTTGGCGAACCCCCGGAAAAAGGCAATGCCAGGTGCCCCGAAATGCCGATAAGGGTCGGTCCCCGCGCCCCCCGACGGCCGAGCGCCGACGGCCGAGATCACGACCGATCCCCAGCGCCCTCGACGGGCGCGCGCCGACGGCCGGGCCGCCGCGAGGGCTCGCCCTGTCGACGGTCGATCGCCGAACCCCGTTCGGGCCAAGGCGGGCGTCAAAAATCAGCGCCCGGACGCCTCGATGGCGTGGGCCTCCGGAGACGTCGGCACCGACGTCTGGTGGAGGTAGAGGTCGGTGTCGGGGTGGAGCGACTTCCAGCGGCCCCAGGTCGTGCGCGTCGCCGGGAAGCGAGCATACGGGAACCGAGGGGCGGCCCGGTCGGGATGGGCCACGTCGGCGAGGTCGCCGGTCTCCTGGAAATACGCGACGCCGCCAACGCTGACGAGCATCTCGCCGTTGACGAGGCCCGCCACGCCGACGTCGAGCGGGCTCGTCGCCTCGTCGCCGCCGTAGGCGCTGATGCAATCGCTCAGGTCGCAGTAGGCGACCGTCACCGCCCTGCCGCCGACGAGGTCGTTGACCACGTGGCGGGTCTTGTCGCTCATCGTCCGCACGTGGTAAGCGCGGGCGCGTCCGCCGGCCACGATGCCGATGACCGGCTCGTCGTCGTCCAGCCGCGCCTCGCCGGCGGGGACGGTCGGGGGGGATTTCACGCCAGGCGCGAGGAACACCTCGCGCCCCCCCCCGGGGGGCTTGAATTTCTCGGTCTCGCGGGCCCACGCGGCGAGTTGCCGCCGCTCCAGCCAGAAGACCGCGGGGACGGTCAGCCCCGCGATCAGGACGAGCCCGGCCCACGGCGCGACGCGCCTCGCGAGGCCCGGAGCGGCTTCGAACAGTCGCATCGCCCGCCCTCCGCTCGTTGTGTCAAGGACCACGGCGGGGAAGGCGCGGCCGGACGTCGATCCGGCCGCGCGACGACCCCGCGCGATGACTCGATCAGTAGGAGTCGGACGAGATCACTTCGCCGCCGGCGCGGGTGCCGAGGGCCCACCAGGTCTGCCAGCTGACCGAGTCCTTGACGAACCGGACGCTGCCGTCGCCCATGGCCACGTTCACGCCGCCGCTGTGGTTGCTCGTGGAGTTGGTGTAGTGGTCGTGCTGCGCGTTGGGGCAGCAATCCATCCGGCAGGCGCCCCAGGCGCTACCGGCGCTGTTGGGCGGGATCGCCGTGTTGAGCATCGTGGCGCCGAGGATGCCGGCGCCCCAGTGGTTGCCGCGGCCGCCGACCCGCGCGGCCGGATCCCGGAACCAGGTGTCGCACTGCAGCATGTCGTTCCGGATCTGGGTCATCATGCCGGTGACGTCGAGCTGGCCGCCGGCCTGGCCGCCGCCGCCACCGCCGTTGCCGGTCGAGTTGCCCCGCTTCATCGGGGCGCCGGTCTGCTCGCCCACCAGCTGCTCCGCGAACGCGATCGTGTTCGAGGTGCCGTCGGTGACCTCGGCGATGTCGTAGCTCCGGTGGTAGGTGAACAGGCCGGTGCTCTGATTGCCGTAGATGATGGTCGTCGTGCCCATGCTGCCGGCGTAGCTGCAGATGTTCGTCTTGCCGGCGTTGCCGTCGGACGGGCAGAGCAGGGAGTTGATCTTCGTCTCGTAGGCCGTCGAGTTGATGTTGTAGGAGAGCGAGCCGCCCTGGATGGCCGCCCAGCTGAAGTTGATCGAGTTGTAGATGGCCGACTGCTCCATGTAGGGGAGCATGAGCGACTGGGCGCTCCAGGAAGACCATCCGCCGCCCGTGCTGGCGCTGTCGCCGGGGGCGTGCACGGGCGCGTCGGTCGCGCCCATGGGGAAGGCGCCGATCGCCTGGTGGTAGTTATGCAGGGCCAGGCCCATCTGCTTGAGGTTGTTGACGCACTGGGCGCGGCGGGCGGCCTCGCGGGCGGCCTGGACGGCCGGCAGCAGCAGGGCGATGAGGACGGCGATGATCGCGATGACGACGAGAAGCTCGATCAGGGTGAACCCCCGACGGGTCGAGGCGCGTGACGGCATATAGGCTCCGAGAAAGCAAGGGGGAGGATGATGGGTCGGGCCTCGCCGATGAGGCGAGATCACGATGGCGTCCGTTCAGCAGGCGCGACCGCGCGCGACGATCGCGCGCGCCCGTGCTCGTCCGATCGGGCCCGTCACTGCTACTTCTGCTTGGGGAGCGGGTTCTGCTTGTAGTATTCCCGCATCGCGTCGTGCTGCTTGGTCAGCTCGGGATCCGGCTCCACCGGGCCACCGGTGGTCTGGTCCGCGCCGCCACATCCGACGAACATGAGCGAGGCCATGACGGCCGCGAGCACGGCGGCCCGGCCCGACAGCCGGGATCCGATGAGATTTCCGAAGGCCATCAACCGCGTCTCCTGAATCTTCGTCCGAAATGGGAATCGAGCGCGTACGGGGAGCCCCCGCGTTCAACGCCCACGATCGACCTCGCACGACCTGGCTCGCGAAGCGAGCTTCGAGGACTTTACCCGCAAGTCGGATTCATCTCAACGAAAAGTTTAACAGTATGTCGTGATTATCGGCGAGTCCCCAGGATTGGGTCAGGGTATCCGCTCGAATAATCCGGGCCGGCGGCGGCGAAAGTAGGATATGTGGATCCGGCGGGCCGCGCGCGACGGAGCGGGGGCGGGGCCGCGAGGCGATCGCTCGGCCTCGCCCCGCGCCGGCCGGGGCCCGGCGGGCGGGTTCACGCGACGGCGGGTTCCCTGCCGGCCGTGGCGTGGCGGGCCCCCACCTCCCCGTCGGGGTCGTCCGGGGCCGATTGGCCACGAATCGACTTGAGGCGCCAGCCCAGGGTGAAGACCAGGAGCGCGGACGGGACGAAAAGATTGCCATACGCCTGCGCGTACAGCGGGAACGCCACGGCGGTCGCCGGCAGCAGCAGGATGAAGCCGAGCCAGGCGCGCTCGATCGCCCGGGCCCGTCGCCCCGCCGCCGGCCGCGACAGGACCTCGTGCAACGCCACCGTCATCGGATAGATGAGCCACACGTAGGCATAGTTGAACGACAGGGGCGAGAACATCACGATCAGGAGCGTGACGATCGCGAACTCCAGCGCGTCCGAGCGCGGGGTTTGGTCGCGTTTCCTCGGCAAGACGGCCAGGGTGAACAGGCCGAGCGCCGCCATGCCGGCGAGCGTCGCCGCGGTGACCGCGCGGAAGTCCAGCGACGCCACGTTCACGCGCCAGGCCCGCTTCAGCTCGGCGTCGATCCCGTCGAAGGCCGCCGCGATCCCGGCGGCGCCCTGGGGCTCGGCCGTCAGCATCGTCTTGAGGTCGAACGAGCCGTCGGCCCGCACGCCGTCGCGCTCGCCGATCTTCGCGGCCCGGCGGTAGTTGGCGATCCGCTTCGACAGAACGGCCTCGCCGTCGGCCGGCACGTCGCGCAGCAGCCGATGCGACATCGCCATGATCGACTGATTTTTATAGCTGTATGACCGGAACGGGCGCTGCGCGATCCCCTGCTTGTTGTAGGTGAACAGCATCCCCCCGGTCCAGACCTTCACGTCGCGCAGCGCCTGCGCGGGGGTCCGGAACGGCAGGGGCGCGACGAGCAGCCACGCCGCCAGCGCCACGACCGTCGCGGCCGACGCCTTCCAGCGGCGGCGGTAGACCAGGTATCCCAGCGCCAGGAGCGGGAACGCCTTGATCGCCGTGCCGGTCGCCACCAGCACGCCGGCCGAGACGTCGCGCCCCTTCTGGAGGCACGCGAACGCGGCCAGCAGGAGCGTCAGGAGGGTCAGGTTCGGCTGGCCGAGCAGGTAGGTGTTGTGGATCAGGGCCACGATCGCCAGCGAGGGGACGATGTACAGGAGCGGGTCGCGCCCCGTGGCCCTGCCGGTCGCCAGGCGGACCGAGAGCATCACCGCGCCGACCCACGCGGCCGAGTGGATCAGGACGAGCAGGATCCCCGTGAGGTACGGCCCGAGGTAACTGATGTAGCCCAGCATCGCCGCCGCGGAAGGCGGGTACATGAACGGGAAGAGCCGATTGGACTCGGGGTCCGGGTAGATCTCCAGCCCGCCCCGCAGCGCGGCGCCGACCTGGTACCAGAGGCTGTAGTCCTTGTTCGGCTCGCCGCGGAAGAGGTTGACGAGGGGCGGGGCCGAGAAGACGACCATCAGCGTCACCGCCAGGCCGATCGTCCACGGCCCCCAGCGGCGCCGGCCCTCGGGCGCGCCGTCGCGTCGGATCCGGGCGGCCCTGTTCGATGCGTGCGACGATCCGGCGTCGTCCTGGTGAGGCATGGTCCGATCGCTCCCCCCTCGGCGCCCGCCCTCCCCGCGCGGCGCGGGGGTCGCGGCGTGCGCGAGCCTGGTTCCGTCCAGAAGGAATGGCGAATCCTAATCGCCCCGCGCGGATCCGAGAACGCCAATCCCGCGGAGACGCGCCGAGGTCGAGGTTTTCGAATTTCGCGAAATCGGCGGAAGCGGCGACGGCGCCGGCCGGTCCACGGGGGCCGACAAAGACGGATGAATTCGGCCGAAGGAAATCAAAGAAAACGGACGCATGCGCGGGCGAAATCCGATGCAACCGACGGGGGGGCGACTCTCCTTAATGGATTCCGATATCTAAACTTACTGGAAATTCGGCCATGGGCGTGGCGGCGCGGCGATCGGGCGCGGGGGGCGGATTTGGCGGATTTCCGCCGATAGCCCCTTCCCGCGATTGCCGCCATCGTGTCTAATCCATTGTAGATTTCCAGCGTCGCACTTCACGAATCGACGCGAGGCGCGACCTGCCTTATCCGGCGAGGAGCCGTCCATACCCCCCGTGGCGCGACGCCGCGAGACCCGGAACGGACACCTCCCGCGACATCCCGAGTCCGCGTTGACGGGCCCGCAATGGGTCGCGGCCGGCCATGCTCCGCGCCAACCGTGGGGTCGACGACAGACCGCGCGGTTCCAACTCTCTCAGAAGAATTCGGAGAAGGGACAATGCATCCCCGCATCGGCTTCCGGTCGCTCGCCATGGCGGCGGCGATGATCCTGGGCACCGCGCTGGCCAG
>NZ_JBBCIR010000079.1:0-7722 GCF_037189885.1 Paludisphaera sp. | reverse complement strand
CCGCCCGGCCGCCCCGTCGGCGGGAGCAGGTCGGCGATCAGCGCGAATTCCTCGTCCTTCAGCTCATAGCGTCGCGTCATCGCGGCCTCCCTGGTGAAGCCGCCATCGTAACGCTTTACGAGCCGTCAGACAGAACCTAGTGGTCTGACCGCGTCGTCTTGCGGGGTGATCGGCGAACGGTGCTGATGGACGACCCAGGAGGAGGCCGCCATGAAGAAGTATCGCGTGACGCTCACGCCCGAGGAGAGGGAATCCCTGTCGGACCTGATCCGGGCCGGCAAGGCGTCGGCCCTGGTCCAGGCCCACGCCCGCGTCCTGCTGAAGGCCGACCAGACCGAGGGCAGGCCCGCCTGGATCGACGGGCGGATCGCCGAGGCCGTCGAGGCCGACGTCGCGACCGTCGAGCGGATCCGCGGGCGGTTCGTCGAGCAGAGCCTGGAATCGGCCCTCCGGCGCAAGCCCCAGGAGCGCCCCAGCCGGCCGCGGAGGCTCGACGGCGCGGCCGAGGCGAGGCTGGTCGCCCTGGCGTGCTCGGCCCCCCCAGGGCCGGAAGTCCTGGACGATGAAGCTGCTGGCCGAGAGGCTCGTCGAGCTGGAGGTCGTCGACTCGATCGGGACGGAGACCGTTCGCGCGGCCCTGGAAAAAAACGCGCCGACGCCGAGTTCGTGGCGGCGGCGATGGAGGACATCCTGGACGTTGTACCACCGCCCCTACGACGGCAGGCGGCCGATGGTCTGCCTCGACGAGGCGAGCAAGCAACTCGTCGGCGAGGTCGCCGAGCCGATCCCTGCGGCCCCCGGCCGTCGCGGGCGGGTCGACCACGAATTCGTCCGCAACGGGACGGCCAACCTGTTCATGGCCTCGGAGCCGCTGCTGGGCTAGCGGGCGGTGAAGGTCACGGGCCGCCGCACGGCCGTGGACTTCGCCGAGTTCGTCGCCTGGCTGGTCGAGGAGGTCCACGAGGAGGCGGAGGTGGTCGTGCTGGTGATGGACAACCTCAACACGCACAAGGTCGCCAGCCTGTACGAGGCCTTCTCGCCCGAGCGGGCCCGGGCGATCGCCGAGCGGCTGGAGATCCACCACACGCCGAAGCACGGCTCGTGGCTGAACGTGGCCGAGATCGAGCTGAGCGTGCTGGCGGGCCAGTGCCTCGACCGCCGCATCGGCTCACGGGAGGATCTGGGACGCGAGGTCGCCGCCTGGGAGGAAGACCGCAACGAGCGACGCATCGGCGTCGCCTGGCATTTCACCACCGCCGACGCCCGCATCAAGCTCCGCCACCTATACCCCGCGACTCGATCCGGTTGACCCACGAAGAGGGCCCGAAGTCGCGATTCAGACTCATGATGTTCGGCGGCATGCGACGGTCGGCAATGAGGAATTTTGTAACGCCGTCGATGACGAGCCCGATCCCACGCCGGCCCGGGGCTTTCCACAGCATATCTTCGAGCTGGTCGGTCGGCTAGTGGCGGCTTTGTGCCCGGCTCACGATCGATGGGACGGACCGTGCGGCCCGAACCGAGAGGAGATAACGGGGGGGCTACGTGGTTTGGAGTAGCCGTCCGTCGTCGTCTCGGTTACTCTGTCGGATACGAGGCGAGAAGGCCCTTGGAAACGACAGAATCAAATGGATGGGAATTCCCGAAGTTGCTGTACCGCAACAGGTTCGGGAAGTGGGCAGAGGCGGAATCGAACCGCCGACACACGGATTTTCAATCCGTTGCTCTACCAGCTGAGCTACCTGCCCGCCGCGTTGGCGTGAGAACAAAGGATAGGGGTTCGGGGGCGTGCTGTCAACAGGGGCGCGGGGTGATGTCGCTGGAATGCGGATTCAGGGGGCGGATCTCCACGAGGTTGTCGAAGAACGTCGCGCCGCCGCCCATGTCGGAGAGGGCCGAAGAGGTGGTGGCGTTGGCGTTGGAGCCGCCCGGGGAGAGCTTGTTCCAGTGGATGCCCGAGGCGACCGCCACGCCTGGGCGCACGGCTCCGGTGAGCGACGCGCGGGCGCGGAAGGCTCCGCGGGCGTTGTAGACCACGACCCACGCGCCTTCGGCCACGTTCCGGGCGCGGGCGTCGTCGTCGGCCATCTCGACCGTCGGGTCGCCGGCCGTAGCGCGGTGGCGCGGGGAGTCGGCGAACGTCGAGTTCAGGAACGACGGCCTCGGCGGACTCAGGAGCTGGATCGGGTAACGCGCCGCCAACTCGGGCCGAGATCGCGGGTCTTCCAGCGGCGGGGTGTAGGTCGGCAGCGGATCGAAGCCGTCGCGAGCCATGCGTTCGGAGTACAGCTCGCACTTGCCGGAAGGCGTCGGGAAGACGCCGTCGGCGAACGGGGCGTAGGTCTCTGGGAGCGTCAGCCGGATCGACCCCTCGGCGCGCAGCCGTTCCGGGGTGATCCCGCGAAGCGACGGGCCGTCGCCCAGGGCCTCGCGGATCAGGGTGTCGTCGTCGGGGAACAGCTCGGGCTCGAAGCCCATGCGGGCGGCCAGGGCGCGGAAGACGTCGGCGTTGGATCGGCATTCGCCCCGGGGCTCGATCGCGCGGGGGTTGTACATCACCTCGTGATGCCCGTAGGAGCCCATCAGGTCGACGTGCTCGAGTTGCGTGGTCGCGGGCAGGACGATGTCGGCGTAATCGCAGGTGTCGGTCGGGAACAGCTCGTGGACGACGGTGAACAGGTCGTCGCGACGCAGCCCTTCCAGCACCTTCGCCTGGTTCGGGGCGACGGCCGCGGGGTTGCTGTTGTAGACGTAGAGCGCGCGGATCGGCGGCCCCGGCAGCTCGCCGGCGAGCGCCTCTCCGAGTTGGTTCATGTTCACCACGCGCGTCCCCGGGGGGGAGAGGTCCGGGCGGGTCAGTCGCGCGACGTCGAAGTCGTAGGCGCCGCTCGTGGATAGCAACGCCCCCCCGCCGTGGTCGCGCCAGGACCCGACCACGGCCGGCAGGCAGGCGATCGTCCGCACGGCCATGCCGCCCCCGTGGTGGCGCTGCATGCCGTAGTTCAGGCGGATCAGCGACGGCCGTTCGGTCGCCAGCCGGCGCGCGAACGCCTCGATCGTATTCGCGTCGACGCCCGTGATGTCGGCCACCCGGGCGGGCGGGTACTCCTCGAGGACTCGATCGCGGAGCAGGGGGGCCCCGACGGTCGCCCGCTCCAGGTAGTCGCGGTCTTCCAGGCCATCGCGGAAGATGACGTGCATCAGCCCGAGCGCCAGCGCGGCGTCGGTGCCGGGTCGCGGCTGGACGTGCCAGTCGGATCGCGCGGCGGTCGTGCTCCGATACGGGTCGACCGTTACGATCGTCGCGCCATGCTTCTTGCGGGCCTCGACCATCAGGCTCCACAGGTGGGGATTGGTGTCGACCGTGTTCGATCCCCAGTTCACCACCAACTTGCACCGCGACGCCGCCAGCGGGTCGGCCCCCAGCCGCCCCCGGCCGACGGTGTACTCATAACCGAGCCCCCCCGCCGAGGCGCAGATCGTGCGATCGAGCTGCGATGCCCCGAGCCGGTGGAAGAAGCGACGGTCCAGGCCGCTCGCCTGGATCTTGCCCATGGTCCCGTAATAGCTGTACGGCAGGATGGCCTGGGGGCCATCGACCGAAGCCGCGACATCCCGAAAGCGCCCGGCGATCGCGTCCAGCGCCTCGTCCCATGAGATCCGCTCGAAGCGGCCCTCCCCCTTCGCGCCGACCCGTCTCATCGGGTTCATGAGACGGCGTTCGCCGTAGACCCGCTCCAGGTAGCGGGCCATCTTGCGGCAGAGGAATCCGCGCGTGAAGGGGTGGTCGGGGTCGCCCTTTAGCCCGATCGCCTCGCCCCCGCGCACCGTCACGATCATCGAGCAGGTGTCGGGACAGTCGAGCGGGCAGACGTTCCTGACGACGGTCGTTTCCTCGGCCATGCGACATTCCCTCCCTTCGCGACGATGGATTCTATCCGATTGTCGCCGCGAGAGTCGGGTTCGCGCAACGAAAACGGCCTCGGAGGTCGATGAACGTCCGAGGCCGTTCAATCATCACAGTGCCGGAGACTCGACTTGACCCTCCACGGGCATGGGTAGCCCACCAGGTCCTGCCTGACGGCTTGAGGGGTCGGAAGCAGCGGCGGATCATGGCGAGCTTCACCATGGCCAGGAAATTGACCGCGAGCTTCTCGAACTGGGTCGCCAGCCGCCGGTTCACCTTCAGCCAGAGGATGCGCCACTAGACGATGTTGCGGCGCCGGTAGGCCTCGGCGTCGAACTTCGGGTTCCGCCGATGGTCCTCGGCGTGGAGGATCCAGAGGACGACGCCGAGGGTGGTCCGGTGGTCGTTCCACCGCCCGCCCGGCCTCCCCTTCGGCGGCGGCGGGTCGGCGATCAGGGCGGATTCGTCGTCCTTCAGCTCAGAGCGTCGCGTCATGGCGGCCTCCTCGGGAGAGCCGCCATGGTGTCGCTTCTGGAGCCGCCAGACAGAACCTAACCCGCGTCCCTTGGCGGTATGCGCGATGACATCCTGGTCCAACATGCCCCCGGCCCGGCCGCTTGCCGCGACCGCGCGCATCGGCGACAATCCGGGGCTTCCCGAGGCGACCTCCGCCCCCTCCTTGAGAAGAACCTTTTCGCGGGAGGCATGGTTATGGACCGAGAACGAGCGCGGGACTTCGATCAGAGGCTGCTCGACCTCTACGACGACTACGCGCACGGACGCCTGGGGCGCCGCGAGTTCGCCCGCCGCGCGGCGGCCTTCGCCGTCGGCGGGGTCACCGCCGAGGCGCTCCTCCAGCGTCTCAGTCCCAACTACGCGCTGGCCCGGCAGGTCGCGCCCGACGACGCGCGGATCCACGCCGAGTACGTCACCTACGAGTCGCCCAAGGGCGGCGGCACGATCCGCGGCCTGCTCGCCCGCCCCAAGGCCGATGACGCGAAGTTCCCGGTGGTCCTCGTCATCCACGAGAATCGCGGACTGAACCCGTACATCGAGGACGTCGCCCGCCGACTGGCCGTCGAGGGTTTCCTGGCGTTCGCCCCCGACGCGCTGACCCCGCTGGGCGGCTATCCGGGGAACGACGACGAAGGCCGCGCCATGCAGGCCAAGCGCGACGCGGACGAGATGATCGAGGACTTCATCGCGGGGGCCGAGTTCCTCAAGACGCACCCGAAATCGACCGGGAAGGTCGGCACCGTCGGCTTCTGCTACGGCGGGGGCGTGGTCAATACCCTGGCCGCGCGGATTCCGGAGACGATCGCGGCGGCCGTCCCGTTCTACGGCCGCCAGCCCCGGCCGGAAGACGTCCCCAGGATCCAGGCCCCGCTCCTGATCCACTACGCCGGCCTGGACACCCGGATCAACGAGGGGTGGCCCGCGTTCGAGCAGGCGCTTAAGGCCTCGAACAAGAAATACGAGGTCTGCATCTACCCGAACGTCAACCACGGGTTCCACAACGACACGACGCCGCGCTACGACAGGGACGCCGCCGAGCTCGCCTGGAAGCGGACGGTCGAGTTCTTCAAGGATCAGTTGGGCTGATCACCGCCGCGCGACTCAGGGAGCGAGGGGCCGCGCGGCCAGGGTCGGGCCCCGAACACGATCCGCCGGCATCCGGCGTCAACCAGGACGAACAACGAGCCAGCCATGCGAAGATCCTTCTGCGTCCTCCTGCTCCTGCTGTCGCCCCCGGCCTTCGGCGCCGAGCGATACACCGGCCCGTGGAACCTCGATGAGCTGAAGCGGACACCCGCTTCCATCGTGTCGAGCCCCGATCCCGAGACCGGCATCCGCGAAGTCTTCTACGAGAATGTCCCCCTCGCCGGGAAGCCGACGCGGGTCTTCGCCTATTACGCCGTGCCCGCGGAGGGCCCGGGCCCTTACCCGGCGATGGTGCTCGTTCATGGCGGCGGCGGGAAGGCGTTCCCCGAGTGGGCGAAGCTCTGGGCCGATCGCGGCTACGCGGCGATCGCCATGGACCTGTCCGGCCGCGGCCCGGACGGCGAGCGGCTGCCCGACGGCGGGCCGGAGCAGTCCGACGAGGAGAAGTTCCGCGATTTCGCGCCGGACGAGGTTGACCGGATGTGGTCGTACCACGCCGTCGCCGCGGCGGTCCGGGCTCACTCGTTCCTGGCCTCGCGGCCCGAGGTCGACAGGGACCGGATCGGGGTGACCGGGATCAGTTGGGGCGGCTACCTCACCTGCATCGTCGCGGGGATCGACGACCGCGTGAAGGTCGCCGTCCCGGTCTACGGCTGCGGGTTCCTCGACGAGAACAGCGCCTGGCTCCCGCGATTCGAGCGGATGGGCGAGGCCAGGACGAAGCAATGGCGCGACCAGTTCGACCCCTCGCGCTACCTCCCAGGCGTCTCCCGCCCGATCCTATTCGTCAACGGCACGAACGACTTCGCCTACCCGCTCGACAGCTATCAGAAGTCCTACCGGCTCGTGGAGGGCCCGGTCGACCTCCGCGTGACCGTGGGGATGCCGCACGGTCACCCGCAGGGTTGGGCGCCGAAGGAGATCGGGCTTTTCGTCGACAGCGTCCTGAAGGGAGGAACGCCGCCCCCGCGCGTGGCGACGCCCGCGATCGAGGACGGCTGGATTTCCGCCGAGGTCGTGGCGGGCCAGCGATTCGAGTCGGCCAGACTCCATTACACGACCGACTCGGGCCCGTGGCGGGAGCGGAGCTGGTCGACCATCGACGCCGAGACGGACGGCTCCCGGGTCCGGGCCAAGCTGCCGGAGGATCGGCCGATCGTGGCCTTCTTCACGGTAGAGGATGAACGAGGGGCCGTCGCGAGCAGCCCACATGCGTCGGCCGAGGAGTGATGCGGAGGCGCCTCGGGAGCAACTGCATCAACGCGGCTCCGGCTTCGGTTTCCCCTCGCGAGCCGCGCGCCTCGCGGGCGCCGCTCTCGGCGGTTCAAGGCGACCGACGGCCCCCCTCGCCGCCGTTTGACGTCAGCCCTGAGTCGAATCCGGACCTTGCGCTCCGGTCTTGCCCGTCGGGGAGCGACCTTGCATCGCGTCTTCGGATGGGCCGCCGACCACGCATCGGATGGCGGCTCTCCGAAACGATCGGCCGGATGGGCCCGCGGCCGCTCGGAAGCCGTCGTGATCGCCTTCCGCTGTTCGGTCGCTGGCTTCGGTTTGGTTGGCCGAATCAACTTCGGCCTGGCGGACCGACGCGCGCAACGGATTTCACGGTTCCGCTCGTTACCCTGGTTACCCGCGGGAGGGGCTGTTGCCACGGTGTCAGCCTCGGGGCAGCGAGGGCTCCGGCCCGCGAAGGGCTGATCAGGTACGCCGCGGCTCCCGCGGAGCATCGCGTTGAGGCGGAAGATCGCCGCCGCATGGCGGGAAGCCGGCCAGCGATCCGGCGCCCTGGCTGCGGTCGAGGCCCGAGTTCAGGACGAACAGGAAGTCGGCCCCGGCCTCGACCGCCGAGCGGGCCAGCTTACCTGAGCCGGTCACGACCCCGACCACGAGGTTTGAACGGGCCGCCTCGGACGAGATCCACGGCTCAAGCCCGGCTCGCGTGGAGACCTCCCTCCCGACCGCGTGGCGTAACTGGCCGCTTCCGAGTGTATATCGGCAAACCGCCCGTATACACTAGGTTCTGTCTGGCGGCTCGATGAGTCGGAAGCAACGGCGGATCATGGCGAGCTTGACCATGGCCAGGAAGTTCACGGCGAGCTTCTCGAACCGGGTGGCGAGCCGGCGGTTCTCCTTCAGCCAGAGGATGCACCGCT
>NZ_JBBCIR010000078.1:0-19859 GCF_037189885.1 Paludisphaera sp. | reverse complement strand
GCTGCACGTCGCGAGCTTGCGCGTGCAGCCGGGACGGCCGCACCACAACGATGCGGACCTTGTCCGAGGACGCGACGGCGGTCGCCCCCTCATCCGGCCTTCGGCCACCTTCTCCCACGCGGGCCGTGGACCGCCACTTTTCATCATCGACTTCGACGAACGAAGCCAACGAGATTTCGTCGCAAGTCATTGGCCGGATGTTTCTTGAAACGATCGCGGGCCGACGTGGCGACGACGAACGAAGCCACGCCGGCCCGGAGGGCAAGGTTGCCGGTGGCCCGCGACGTCAGCCGACGGGCTCGAGGACCCGGGGCTCGCGCGGGGAGGGCGAGGGGTCGAGGGCGACGGCGAAGACCTCGTCGAGGTTCGAGACGCAGTGGAAGACCAGGGCGTCGCGGACGTCGGCCGGGATGTCGTCGAGGTCGGCCTCGTTCTTCTTGGGGAGGATGATCTCCTTGACCCCGGCGCGGTGGGCGCCGAGGACCTTCTCCTTCACGCCGCCGATGGGCAGGACGCGGCCCCGCAGCGTGATCTCGCCGGTCATGGCGACGTCGTTGCGGGCGGGGCGGTTGGTCAGCGAGGAGACGATGGCGGTGGCCATCGCCACGCCCGCCGAGGGGCCGTCCTTCGGGATCGCGCCGGCCGGGACGTGGATGTGGACCTCCATCGACCCCAGGCGGTCGTCCGGGATCCCCAGGGCCCGGGCGTTGGCCGTGGCGTAGGTCACCGCGGCGCGGGCGGACTCCTTCATGACGTCGCCGAGCTGGCCGGTCAGGATCAGGCCGACGCTGCCCGGCCCGCCGTACCGGTCGGCCTCGTCGTCGGGCTTGCGGCCCGGCTGGAGGCGGCGGACGGCGGCCTCGACGAACATGATGTCGCCGCCGGCCGGGGTGTAGTACATCCCCGTCGCCACGCCGACCTCCGGCTCCTCGCCGGCGCGTTCGGGGTGGACCTTGGGGCGGCCCAGCAGCTTGTGGACGTCCTCGGCGTCGACGGTCCGGCCGACCTCCTCGCCGGCGGCGATCTTCCGCGCCAGCTTCCGCGTCACGGCGCCGATCTGGCGCTCGAGCTGGCGGACGCCGCTCTCGCGGGTGTACTCGCTCACCACGGCCGCCACCGCGTCCTCGGTGAACGTCACGCCCGAGCCGGACAGGCCGGATTCCTCAAGCTGACGGGGGATCAGGTACGTCTTGGCGATCTCGGCCTTCTCGCGCTCGGTGTAGCCGGCGAAGTCCACCACCTCCATCCGGTCCAGCAGCGGGCCGGGGATGTTCTGGATGAAGTTCGCCGTCGCCACGAACAGGACCTCGCTCAGGTCGAACGGCACGTTCAGGTAGTTGTCCGTGAACGAGTCGTTCTGCGCCGGGTCCAGCACCTCCAGCAGCGCGCTGGCCGGGTCCCCCTGGAACGAGACGCCGAGCTTGTCGACCTCGTCGAGCAGGAAGACCGGGTTCCTGGTCCCCGCCTGCTTGAGGCCCTGGATGATCCGGCCGGGCATGGCGCCGACGTAGGTCCGCCGGTGGCCGCGGATGTCGGCCTCGTCGCGGATCCCGCCGAGCGCGGCGCGGACGTACTTCCGCCCCAGGGCGCGGGCGATGGACTTGGCGATCGACGTCTTGCCGACGCCCGGCGGGCCGACGAACAGCAGGATCGGCCCGCGGGCCATCGCCTTGGCCTTCGCCTCCTTGCCGTCGGTGATCGCCCGGTCGTCCCCCTCCCTGGGGGCGGCGTCGGCGTCCTTGAGCTTGGACGCGGCGCACTCGCCGGAGGTCTCCACCTCCTCGGCGACCCGCCTGGCGCGGAGCTGGCGCACGGCCAGGAACTCCAGGATGCGGTCCTTGACGTCCTCCAGGCCGTAGTGGTCCTCGTCGAGGATCGCGGTGGCGTGGTTGAGGTCCAGGTCGTCGTCCGAGCGGACGTCCCACGGCAGCTCGGCGATCCACTCCAGGTAGGTGCGGATCACCTGGGCTTCCATCGACTCGCGCCCGGACCGCTCCAGCCGGCCCAGCTCGCGCTCGACCTCGACGCGGGCCTCCTTCGGCAGCACCAGCTTGCCGAGCTTCTCGCGCAGCTCGTTCAGCTCGCGGGACTGGTCGTCGTCGCCCAGCTCCTTCTGGATGGCCTTGAGCTGCTCGCGCAGGAACATCTCGCGCTGGCGCTCGCCCAGCTCCTCCTGCACCTGCGACTTGATCTCGTCCTGCGCGGCGAGCATGCCGATCTGGCGCTGGACCTGGATCAGCACGCGGCGCAGCCGCTCCTCGACGCCCAGCGTCTCCAGCAGCAGCTGCTTCTCGTCGACCGGCAGCTCGACGTAGCCGGCGACCAGGTCGGCGAACCGGCCGGGCTCGGTGACGGAGTCGAGCACCTGGTGGAGCACCTCGTCGGGGAGCCCCCGGCGCTCGCCCAGCTCCATCGCCCGCTCGCGGGTCTCCTTGTAGAGCGCCACGAAGGCGGCGTCATTCTCGTCCAGCGGCGGGACCTCGGCGATCGGCATGACGTCGGCCGTGAGGTAGTCCTCGCCCTGGTGATACGTCAGGACGGCGGCGCGATGCTCCCCCTGGAGCAGCAGCTGCACGCCCCCCAGCCCGCGCTGGACCTGGCCGATCTTGCCCACCACCCCCGTCGTGTAGAGCTGGTCCGGCGACGGCTCGTCCACGTTCTCGCGCTGGGCGACCGCGAAGACCTCGCGATCCCCCTTCAACGCCGCCTCGATGGCATGCAGCGTCCCCGGCCGCCCGACCCCGATCGGGACCGTCAGCCCGGGATAGATCACCGTGCCCCTCAGCGGCAGCACCGGCAAGGTCTGTCGTTCCGCCATCCCGTCGCCTCCTCCCTCGCTCCGCGGCAATCTTCGTCTTTCCCAGTAATCTAGTAGGTATACGCCCGGACGGCGTCAAGTGTGCGGAAGGACACGAAGGCGGCCCCGGTCGACCGCGCGAAGCGCGGCGGGGCGAAGCCCCCGAGGCTATACTTACCTAGGACGAAAGGACGAGACCGTCCGGAACTCGCGACGCCGAACACCGCCGTCTCCCGGAGAAATGCCCATGGAGGTCCCCCTCACGCCGGAGCTGGAGAGCCTGGTCAGGTCCAAGGTCGAGAGCGGCTGCTATCCTTCCGCGAGCGAGGTCGTCGGCGAGGCCCTCCGTCTCCTGGAGGAACGGGATCGACTCCGCGCCGCCCGGCTTGAACGCCTCAAGCTGGAGGTTCGGGCGGGGGTGGATCAACTCGACCGCGGCGAGTCGATCCCCCTCGACATCCAGGGGACCCTCGACCGCGTCCGGGCGCGTCGCGCGGGGGGATAGCAGGTTATGCCCGGGATCGTCTTGTCCCCCCTGGCTCGGCAAGACCTTGAGGATATCTTCGATCAGTTGGAGTCGCGCCAGGCCCGCCTCTCGGATCGCTTCGCGGAATTCTTCGATCAGTCCTGTCGGCTCCACCTCCGCCATCCGATGCTAGGAGCCCCGTGCGAGGAATTCGGCCCGGGACTCCGCTGCTTTACCGTGTGGAGTTACGTCGCGTTCTACCGGTCGGCCGGCGACGGCCTTGAGATCGCGAGGATCCTCCACGCCGCCCGAGACTTACCGGCGGCCTTCCAATGAGCCATCCTCCCGCGCGGTCGAAGGAGTAGGCGTTCGATATGAGCACGATCCGTACCGGACGCATCCTTGGACTTCTCTGGCTCCTGGCCGCCCTCATCCCCGCGGCCCACGCCGGCCCCAACATCCTCTTCGTCGTGGCCGACGACTGGGGCGTGCACGCGGGCGCCTACGGGACGCCATGGGTCCGCACGCCGGCGGTGGACCGGGTCGCCCGGGAGGGCCTGCGGTTTGACCGCGCTTATACTCCCCTGGCGAAATGCGCGCCGTCGCGGGCGGTAATCATGACCGGCCGTCTCCCCTGGCGGAATGGGGAGGCGTGCAATCACCTCTCCTACTTCCCGGCCGAGCTGAAGGCCTGGCCGGAGGTCCTCGTCGAGCGCGGCTGGCACGTCGGCGCGACCGGCAAGGGGTGGGGGCCGGGCGTGGCCCGCGACGCCGACGGCAACCCCAGGCGCATGGCCGGGACCCCCTTCAACCGCCGCAAGGCCGAGCCGCCGACCTCGGCCATGTCCAACGTCGACTACGCCGCGAACTTCGTCGACTTCCTCGACGCCGCCCCGGCCGGCTCGCGCTGGTGCTTCTGGTACGGCGCGACCGAGCCGCATCGCGGCTACGAGCCCGGCTCGGGCGCGGCGAAGGGGGGCAAGCGGTTGGCCGACATCGACCGCGTCCCCGCCTACTTCCCCGACGAAGACGTCGTCCGCCACGACATGCTCGACTACGCGCTCGAGGTCGAGCACTTCGACGCCCACCTCGGCCGGATGCTGGACGAGCTGGAGTCGCGCGGGCTGCTCGACGACACGCTCGTCATCGTCACCAGCGACCACGGCATGCCCTTCCCGCGCGTGAAGGGCTACGCCTACCACGACTCGAACCACATCCCGCTATTGATCCGATGGCCGTCGGCCGTCCGCTCGCCCGGCCGGGCCGTCGACGAGTTCGTGGACTTCACCGACCTCGCCCCGACCATCCTGGACGCCGCGGGGATCGACCCGGCCGAGGCCGGCATGAAGCCCGTCGACGGCCGTGGCCTCCGACCGCTCCTGGAAGCCCGTCCCGGCGAGTCGGTCCCCTGGCGCGACCATGTGTTGGTTGGCAAGGAGCGGACGGACGTCGGCCGGCCCAACGACTGGGGCTACCCCATCCGGGGCATGGTCACGGCCGACTTCCTCTACCTCCGCAACTACGAGCCTTCCCGGTGGCCCGCCGGCAACCCCGAGACCGGCTACCTCGACACCGACGGCGGCCCGACCAAGACCCTGATCCTGCAACGCGGCCGGGCCGACCGCGCCGATCCCTTCTGGAACCTCTGCTTCGGCATGCTCCCCGCCGACCAGCTCTACGACCTGCGCGCCGACCCCGACTGCGTCCGCAACCTCGCCGACGCCCCCGAGCACGCCGACCGCGTCCGGGCGACGCGCGACCGCATGGAGGCCGAGCTTCGCGAGCAGGGAGACCCGCGCGTGCTCGGCCGCGGCCACGTCTTCGACGACTACCCGGTCACCGCCGGCGCCGGCTTCCACGCCCGCCATGCCCGAGGCGAGAAGCCCCCGGCCAACTGGGTCGAGCCGACCGACTTCGAGCCGGCCCCGGTCGCGCCAGGGCCGTGAGTCGACTTACCGACCCGCCCGCCGCCGGAGGGCGACGACGAGCCCCGCGGCGCCGAGGCCGGCGAGGACCAGCGACGACGGCTCGGGGACGGCGTTCAACTCGGCGGTCGTCCCCAGGGCATCGCGGAAGGCGTTGTTGCTTCGCTGGAGGGTCAGCACGAAGTCGTCGCCCGGCGTGGGGGTCAAGGTGAACCCCTGGCGCTGCAACTGGCTGACGTTGAGGTAGACCTCCAGGCTGGAGAGCAAGGTGCCCCCGCCATTCCCGGTCAGGAAAATCAACCGGCCCGCGTCGACGGTGGCGGCGTTCAGGGCGGTGACCGGCAGCGAGGCCCCTTGACGCTCCATCACGTGGCCCGAGGCCGAGTAATTGTGGATGACCCCGGCGTTGGCGGCGACGACGAACTGCGGATTCGGGGCGTTGGTCCCCAGCAGGATCGCCCCCTCTCCGCCGTGGCCTTCCGACATCGAGCCGTCGCCGTTTCCGGGGATGGTCAGCGTCGTGGACGGCGAGAACGTCGAGTCGGACGCGCCGAACTTCGCCACGATCCGTACGCTCTGGCTCACATCGTCCCCGGTCATCTTCGCGACCGTCGCGCCGATCCCCAGCACCAGGTCGCCCGCCTGCCAGCTCCCCCCGAAAGTGGTCGCCTCGGAGGAGTCGAGCACGAAACTCCTCGTATAGAGGGTGTAGTCGAAATTCCCGTCGCCTCGGACGTAGGTCCCCAGGGCCTTGGAATTTCCCAGCTGGTCCCAGCCGTCCGCGGCCGGGTCGCCGGTGACCGGGCCGGCGTGCGATCGACCGACCGCGACGACTAGCGCGGTCGCCAGCAAGATCCTCAAATAGCTCGACTTCATCTTTGTGCACTCCCTCGGATTCATGGGGCGTGAAGCCCCGGCCCATGCTCGTCGGGAGCGTCACTCAATGCTCCCCCGCCGCATGAGATACGATGATTCGGTGACATGGAAGCATGTTGTCTCGAATCGACTTATGGTGCTGCCTCGCGGCGACATCGCGTCGGCGAGGAGCATCGATCGGCGGCCGAACCGCCGCATCCTTCGGGGTTGCGACGGTCGCATCGAATCGAGCGCATCCACGGCGCGGTCCAGCTCATCGCCCGGACGTCCTTGAAGCGGATGACGCCGGCCGAAATGAACGGGGCGGCTCTCGGTCGCGCCCATCGCGGGCCCGGCGTCTTCGCGGGAATTGAATTTCCAGGAATCATGAAATCTCGCCCCTCGCCCCGCGGAGCATGGGGACGATGGTGGATCGTCGCGCTCCTTGACAATTCGGTTGGATCGGGCCTTGATCGAGTCGAGGCCGTCGGTGTCCCGTCGAATGCCGGGAGCCGCCGGGCGATGAGGTCGAAGGCGCATACGCGAACCGCCGACCCGGGGCGGGCGTCAAATGTGAGGATGTCATCGGGGGGCGACAACCGCCCTCGTCCCGCTCATCCGAAGCCCTTCACCCGGCTGGAGTCGACGGGATGGAAAAGGCCCGACCGCCGGACCAGTTGCGATGCCCATGTTGCGGCGAGTCCCGGCCGGTCGCCGAGACCCCGCTGCTTCGCGCCGAGGCCGAGTGGCTCGCCACGGGGGCGTTCGACGCCCGCCGGCCGCCGGGGTGGTCGGTCGAGGCGGCCCGGGAGGGTCGATTGCAATGGGCCTGCTCCCGATGCATCCGCGCGGGGCTGGCGTTGGAAGGACGCCCGGCCCTCCAGACCTGGTGCGACTTCGAGCCATACTTCGCGTTCATCGACGCGAAGATGACGTGCCGGGACTGCGGCCGGTCGTTCGTCTTCTCCGCCGCCGAGCAGCGGCATTGGTACGAGACGCTCAAGTTCTGGGTCCAGTCCCGGCCCAAGCAATGCCTCGCGTGTCGGCGCGTCCGGCGCGCCCGGAGGCGCGAGGCACGCGAGGAGCAAGACCGTCGCGACGCCGGATCCTGATGGCGCGCGAGACGCGGCGTCCCCCGGAAACGATCATTCGAATTCGACGAACGAAGCCAACTTGATTTTGTCGCAAGTCGATGTGATTTCGATGCTTGTCTTAAAATCGGCGTTCCGCCGCGATGACGAACGAAGCCAAGCGGGGCCGGCGGCGTCGGGGGCCGGCGGGGCGTCGAAAATCGCGACGCCGACGCGACTCGGGCGGCCCCGCGTCCTAGGAATCCTGGGGGGATCCACCCGGAACGAGGACGATGGAGCCTGCGATGGCGTGCGGCGCGTGGTTGTTGGCGGCGGCCCTGGCGGGGGTCGGGATCGGCGGCGCGGGGACGGTCGGAGGGCCGACGCCGCCGCCGGTGGAGGGGGGCGGGCCCGTCGTGGTCGGCGTGGGGTTCCACTTCGTCGACGTCGGCCGGATGACGGCCCGCGAGGAGACCTTCGACGTCACCGCCCACCTCAAGCTCCGCTGGCGCGACCCCCGGCTGGTCGGCGGGGCCGTCGAGGGGGAGATCTGGCGACCCGCCGTCACCTTCGACAACGCCGCCGACGCCCCCCGCCTCCACGCCCCGCCGACGATCGAGATCGAGGACGACGGCTGGGTGGAAAGCCGCGTGATCCTCTCCGGCAAGTTCTCCACCCCGCTGGACCTCCGCCGCTTCCCGTTCGACTCGCAGGATCTCGTCGTCCGGCTCTCGCTGGCCGACGACGCCTCTCGCGCGCGGTTCGAGGTCCTCGAGGACGCCATGCCGATGCACGACGACGTCTTCGTCACCGACTGGTCGATCGAGAAGCAGGCCCACTCCGTCAAGCCGCGCCGGTTCTACCCCGGGGGGGACGAGTACTCCCGCCTGGAGTACCTGGTGCGGGTGGAGCGCCGGCCCACCTTCTACATCTGGCGCGTGCTGCTCCCCCTGGCCCTCTTGCCGCTGATCCCGGCGCTGGTGTTCCGGTTCGAGCCGACCAACCTCCAGCCCCAGATCAGCACCTGCATCGGGACGCTGATCGCGATGCTGACGTTCGGCTACTCGGTCGATTTCACGCTGCCGAAGGTGGCATACCTGACGCTGATCGACCGCCACGCGATGATCGGCTTCGGCTTCGCGACCGCCGCGACGATCGCCGTGACGGCGGTGCATCGCAAGGTCGTCGACGGCTCGCTCCCCGGCGCCCTGAAGTTGCAGCGGCGCCTGTCCTTGGCCTACCCGGCCCTCTACGTCGCGGTGGCGGCGGCGAACTTCGCCCTGTCGTCGGCCCTCCCGGCGCGTGGCGGGTCAGCCGCCGTCGACCGGCTCCAGCACCGCCCAGAACTCGGCGCATTCCGCGGCGATCTCCCGGCGGGCCTCGCGGACCTCGCGGTACGACCGGGTGGACGAGAGGACCGCGGCGGGGACGACCATCGCCAGGGTGAGGGGGAGCGTGGTGACGCGCCAGTCGGGCCAGCCCTGGGTGATCAGGCCGATCATCGCCGCGAGCGCGCCGAGGCTGCCGATCGGCAGTAGCCATCGCCGCACGAGGCCGTACAGCCGCAGGGCCGACGGCGAGACCCGCTCGCGCAGGCGACCCTCCAGGAATCCGCCGGGGTCATCCAGGCGGTAGGCCCGCAGCCGGTACGTCCCGGGCGGGACGTCGCAACCCGATCCCATGTCGGGCCGCCGCGACAGCTGGGAGTCGTCGCGACGGAAGCCGTACTCGACCCCCGCGAAGACCAGACCCCCGCCGACGACGCGGAGCCGCTCGGCCTCGCCGACCGGCCGGGCCGCCGCCGCGACGTCGTCCGGCAACCCCTCGCCGATCAGCACGCGCAGGCCGTACATGCCCGGCGCGCCGACGTCCAGCAGGAACAGCCCCCCCTGCTCCTCCGCCTCCCTCACCACCGCCGCCGCGTCGCCGCGGACGCGCCCGTCGTAGTCGTCGGGCAGCGCCTCGGGGTCGAACAGGATCATCGCGGCGGTCCGCGTGCCGCCCTCGAAGTCGTGGATCATCGGACGGGCTCCGCTCCGGCGGCGGGCCTGGGCCGACGCCGCCGGGGGATCAACGGGGGCAGCGGCACGAAGGCCCATGGCGCGAGGAAACGAAGGACGCGAAGGATCAGCCAGGCGATCGAGAACGGGATGACGACCAGCGTGATCAGGAGGAAGACGAGCGCGCCCGCGAGGAAGAGCAGTTGGCCGAGGGCGTTTCCCGGCGTCGGCCAGCTCCAGTGGGCGGCGTGGTAGGCTTCGGAGTCGATAAAATCCGGGACCGCGCCGAACTTCGCGATCAGGTCGGCTCGCGAGCAACGTTCGATCCCGGCGCCGGGGGAGTCCATGTCGAGGACGCCGTAGGCCGCGGAGGCGTTGAACCGGAAGACGAACCAGGAGCCCACCACGGCGAAGGGGCCGACGTCGTCGGAGAGGAGTCCGGCGACCGCCTCCTCGGGGACGAGCACGCCGCCGGGAGCCAGGAGGTCGTTCCATCGGGCGTCTCGCGCCCGGACCAGGTGGACGTGGTCGGACCCGAGTTGACGGTCTCCGGAATAGACCAGGGCGTAAGGCCGCTTCAGCCAGACGGCCCGAGCCCGGGCGGCCTCGCTGAGACCCGCCTCGCCCCGCGCCGGCCGCGGACCCATCGCGAGGCCGAGCATCACCAGGAGCCAGATCGCGCGCGGGCCGCGGGGGTCATGGTCGGGTGCCTTCGTCACGCGGTTACCCTCTTCGAGGTCGCGGGGCATCGGGGGCCACGGCCGGGACGTGGCCTGGATAGGGGCTTGCGTCAATAGGTTTCGATGTCCTCGGGCGGCACGCCCAACCGTCTCGCGATCCGTTCCAGAGTCGGCTTCGGGGGGGGCGCGGCACCCCGCTCGATGTGGGCGATGGTCTTCGCCGGGAGCGGGGCGAAGTCCTCGCGCCGGAGCCGCTTCTGGATCCGGAGGCGCCGCAAGGACGGGCCGAAGCCCCGCTCGGCCTCGCTCATCAACTCCCGGAGTCGGCGGCGATACCCCGCGTCCGACTCGTACAGGATCCCGTCGGCGGCGGCCTCGTACTCGCCGAGGACGACCGTGCGACCATGGTCATCGAAGGCGAGGCGATCGAAGTCCGGCTCGACCCCGGATCCCGAGGGCTCGAAGAACGAGAAAGGAAAGACCATGGTCTCCCCATCTCCGCGCACCAACGTCACCGTCGCCGCCTCCGGGTCGATGGCGCCGCCGATGAAGCGGTCCCGCGCATGCTCCGAGGACAGCACGGTCACCAATTCCCGAGGCGGCAGCCATCGATAGGAGGACCCGAGGCCGAGCACCAGATCGAAGGTTTCGAGTAGCGACGGGACGCTCTCCATGCGAGGGGGTTCGATGGCCAGCAGCTGGGCGAATCGCGGCCGGCCAAGCTCCTTGAGGCGGGCCTTGAGGATAGCATCGGTCGAACCCCGCCCGTAGGAGATGAATACCGTTCTCGGCTTCGCCTCGCGCAGGCGCCGGGGAAGGTCGGCGACCCTCCACCGTTCCACCCCCTTCGGGAGCGGCCCGTGGAGCCTGGCCCCGGAGCCCACCAGGACATACTTGGGGGCGACGTCGGATCTCTCAGCGGCCGCCGTCTTGGGCATCGTCGTCCTCTCGGCTCGATATCGGGTTGATCGGATAGAGGCGGTCCCATTCCATGCGCAGCCTATCCCAGTTCATCTCCACCAACTCGCGAACGTCCCGATCGATGTCGTTCCAGCCGCCGCCCGGGGGGACGATGAAGACGCCGTCGCGAAGCCCGACCCTCCAGGCCCGGTCGCCTCGCTTCAAATAGATAGTGACGTGAGGAGATTCGAGACGTTCCTTCTCGAAGATCTTGACCTTCCATCCCCTGGCCTTGAGCCGCCTCGGCAGGTCGAGGTCGAAGGGCATCGCTCACCTATCGATCATCTTCCATTTGGTCGGCGTCGGGAAGGGGAGGCTCATGAGGTCGCCTGATGAAGCTCCTGTCCCTCCGAGCGCAGGGCGCCCAGGCCCAGGTCCAGGACGCCGCCGACGCGGCGTTCCAGGTCGGCGAGGTCGCGCTCGATGGCGGCGAGGGCCTCGGCGTGGGTCCGCACGGCGGCGCAGGCGTCGGAGGCGTCCCGGCAGAGGGAGTCGAGCAAGGGGGCGTGGGCCAGGCGGTCGACGACGGCCTTCAGCTCCTGGTGCAGCCCCCGGTTCAGCCGGCGCAGCAGGATCCCGCCGACCGTCGCCCCCCACAGGACGCACCAGAAGGTCGCCTGGAGCGCGAAGTCCAGCCCTAGCAGCGGGCGGCCCTGGATCATGTGGTCGTGGAAGAAGTTCTTGGCCAGGTGCAGGACCAGCCAGGCCGGCAGCAGGGCGAACGCGATCTCGAAGGCCCAGTGCGTCCCCGGGCCGGCGCGGCGGGCGACGCGCTTCTCGACCACCTCGTTGATCTCGGCGTCGAGCCGGCGGTAGACCTCCACGGCCACCGTGGCGAGCTGCTCGGCCGAGAAGTCGCCGCCGTCCTCGCCGGGGGCGGGGTCGAGCCGGGCCTCGTTCAGGTAGCCTTGCAGGACGGTGCGCGCGTGGGCGAGGTCCCCCTCCGTCAGGCCGAGGTCGGCCTCGGCGGTCAGCGCGGCGGCGGCGCGGCTCTCGCGCCACTTCTCCCCCACCAGCGAGACGGCCGTCCAGCCGCCGGCCAGGATCGCCTGGGTCGGAGTCCGGGCCCGCAGCAGGACCAGCGACCGGACCAGGCTCCCGGCCGCCGACCACGCGCCGATCAGCGTCGCCAGCGGCCCGGCGCCCCACGCCTGGTTCAACTGCCGCAGAACCCGCGAGCGCCAGAGCCGGCGGTTGGCGTCGATCCGCTCGGACATCTTCGCGGCGATCCTGGCGGCGAGCCGGGCCCGCTCCAGGGCCGTGGCCTCCTCCAGCTTCGCGACCGCCCCCAGCCCGGCGTCGATCGGCTCCCGGATCGCCCCCAGCAGCCAGCCGTAGAGGCCCAGCAGGTTGGCCCGACGGATCCGGTGCCGCGCCCGACTGGCCAGCTCGTGCTCCAGCAGGTCGCGGAACCGGGCGAACTCGGCGTCGACGGGCTCGCCGCGCTCCTGCCGGGCCAGGGCGTCGGCGCCGTCGAGGCGGAAGATCTCCGGCACCCGCAGGCCCAGGGAGTCCAGGTAGCGGCGGAGGTCCGGGCGGTTGTCGTGGTCGAGGTCGGCGTGGGTCTGGACGAACAGGATCTGCCGCCCCGGCGCGTTGCGGCGCAGCTCCTGGCCGACGACGTGCGACTTGTACTTCTGCGAGGTCGCCGTGTGGACCATCACGTCGCAGTGCGGCAGCGCGGCGCGGAGGATGTCCAGGTGCCGCTCCCCCCCCTGCCCGTCCTCGGGATCCTGCGTGTCCGGGTCGGGACAGTCGATCAGGATCATCTGCTCGAGCAAGGGTATGTTGAGGCGATGGATCTCCAGCTCGTCCTCGCCCAGGCCGAGGAACGCCGGGTCGACGTCCGGGTGGCAGGCGACGACGGCCCGCCGGGTCATCGGCCGGAACTCCTTGCCGGCGCGGCTGGCCTTCCGCCCCAGCAGGGCGTTGAACAGCGTGCTCTTGCCCGTCCCCGAGCCGCCGAGGAAGCCGACGACCAGCGCGCGGTCGAGGTCGATCTCCGGGACGCGCAGGCGGGCGTCGAGCCGGTCGACCAGCACCCTCGCCTCGTCGAAGGGCGGCCAGGCCGGCGCGGAGCGGGCCCAGGCCGTCAGGCGGTCGTGCAGGCGGTCGAAGCCGGCGAGCAGGTGCTCGCGCTCCCAGTCGGCCTTCGTGAAGCGTTCGGCCATGCGGCTCCTCGGGGGTGGGTTCGGGACGGGGTCAGCGGGCGATCTCGATCTCATACCACAGGGTCTTCGATTCGGGGCCGATCCGGACATGAGCGGATTTCGCGTCCCCGGCCACCTTCAGCGGCTCGCGGTCGCGGCGACGGCCGCGCTCGTCGAGCGGCCAGGCCTTCACCCTGGCGGCCGGGACGGGGAGGGTGACGACGGCGGGGATCCCCTCGACCAGCGACGGCCCCCCGCCCCAGTCGCGGCCGATCGTCGTCCTGGCGGCGTCGCGCCACTTCATGCCGACGTTCCCCGCGTCGCCGGCCGCGGTGAGCAGGACGCGGCCGGGGGAGCGGAAGTCGGGGCCGTCGAGCGCCGTCAGGGTGATCGCGGCCCAGCCCTGGCGGTTGGGCTTCGTGTCGATGGTCACGTCGCCGAGCGTCGCCGGGCCGGGCTTGATCGAGCCGATCAGCGCCTTCGATCGCGGGGCGTCGATCGTCGCGCGGCCGAAAAGCTCGTCGGCGCCGGGCGACCAGGCGAACCCCTTCGAGTCTTCGGGGCCGGCCGGGCGTCGCGGCTCCTCCACGCCTTCGATCGCCACGCCGACGTAGCTCGTCAGGGCCTGATCGGTCGTCAGGCCGAAGGCCTCGCCGCCGAGCCCCCACGCCCCGCGGAGCCGGCCCGCCTCGATCCAGTCGTCGGCCTTGGGGCGGGCGATGGCGGTTCGCGAGGCGACCGGCACGTCGCCGCGGAGGAACATGGCGGCGGCGGCCGGGAGGGTCGCCATCTTGGCCGGGTGCTGGTCGATGTCGAAGAAGCTGGTGATCTTCCTCGCGTCCCAGTCGTCGCCTCGGTGGCTGTAGGCGAACAGGAAGACGCCGTCCCAGTCCTGGCGCGCGGCGTAGGCGGCGATCAGAGGGATGGTCTCGGCGCCGTAGGTGTTGGGGGCGGAATGGTTGTACTCGGTGCAGAGGAACGGCTTGCCGACCACTCGCGAGAGCCCCAGCCGGGGAAGCGTGCCGCCGTCCGGCCGACCGGCCATCGGCAGGTTCTGGATCGTCCAGTCGTCCTGATCCCAGGGCCTCCGGGGGAAGTGGGGATGCTGCCAGTAGGAGTGGGAGTCGATGGCGTCGAGCCTGGCCTGAACCGGCGCGGGGCTCCAGCCCATCTGGGTCCCCAGCACCACGCACTTCACCCCCAGGTCTTCCTTCAAATACCCGTACATGCCCGACCAGTATTCATCCTCCACGTCCCAGAGGAAGCGGACCCAGTCGGACTGGGCCTCGGGCGTGCGGACGCCGAACTCGCGGTGGCGGAACCAGGGGATCGACCCCAGGGCCTCGCCGGGCCGGAGGCCCATCACGCCGCCGGGGGTCAGCGAGACGTCGTCGACCTCCAGCGTCAGCGCGCTCCCGCCCAGGTTGGAGACGGAGATCCGGCCGTTGTCGTCGGCCTCGGCGACGCGGAAGGTGAACTCCAGGTCCCGCCACTCGGGCGTCACTTCCTGCTGGACGCTCCAGAGCTGGTTCCAGGGCTCGTGGGCCTGCATCGCGTTGATGGAGACGCGGACGGGCTCGCTGGCGCGGGCGCGAAGGCGCAGGGTGTAGGGCGTGTCGGCCTGGAAGCGGATGCCCGGCTGGTTGAACTGGATGTGCCACGCCTGCGCGGCGGGCTCCTCGACGGTCAGCTTCAGGCGGCCCTCGGCGAACTCGTGCCGCGCCTTCCCGCTGTGCCGCTCGAAGTTCCAACCCTCGCCGCTGCGGTCGAACGAGCCGTTCTCGAGGATCTCGGCGCCGCGGGGGACGTCGCGGACGGACCACGCCCGGCGCATCTCGGCGTCGGTCGCGTATTTGGCCTTCAGGAAGTCGTTCCAGCGGCGCGCAAGGTCGGCCGAGTAGGGGTCGGGCATGGTCTCCAGGCCGCCGCCGGACCACTCGTTGAACAGGGCGTTCTCGTTGTTGATCTCGACGATCGCCACGGCCGGCTCGTCGGCATATCGCGTCTTGGTGTATGGGTTGACGTGGTGGAGCAGCGCGCGGGCGTACGCCTTCTGGGCGCGGATCATGGTCGGGTCGAAGTTGTCGACCCCCTTGTGGAAGCTGGGGGCGTTGGGCCAGTCGTGGACGTCGGGATAATTCCGGCCGACGTGCAGGTTGATATTCGAGTAGATGCCCCGCTTCTTGAGCGCGGCGATCAGGTAGTCGAGCCGCTCCAGGCGCTCGGGGTCGATGGTCTCGCGGTCGGCCTTGAGCAGGCCGTTGGGCGAGTCGGACGTGTCCATGTGGTGGAAGCGGACGCAGTTGATCCCGAACTTCGCCATGCGGGCGGCGATCTTGTCGGCCGCGTCGTGGGTCGGGAAGTTGGCCCCGAAGCAGAGGTTGACGCCGAGGAACCGGATCCGCCGGTCGCCCGCCCGGAAGTGGCCCCCCTCGACGCGGATCGGCCCGTCCTTGCCGGCGGGGGCGGGGACGAGGGCCGCCATGCCGGGGACGCCGGGGGAGGCGTCGTCCCAGGGGAGGACGAAGGGGAACAGGCCGTCGCCGGCCCTCATCGGCGGCGGCGCGTCCTCGGCGCGGGCGGCGGAACCTATCCCCAGCAGCAGCGCGACGGCCGCGAGCGCGGCGCGGATGTTCGATGGGTTCATCGTTCGGACCTCGACGGGCGCTTCCCGGCGGCGACTCGCTCGCCGGATGGGGCGCGCCCCGACCCGTCCCGAGTCGACTCGAACCCGGGGGCGGAATCAACCCCCGGCCCCCCCGGCGAGGCCCGCCGCCGCGAGGGTGGTTCGCGCGCTCGCCCGCCGCGCGACATTCCGCGAGGGCCCGGGGTCGGGCCGGCCGGCGCTCAATTCGCGCCCCAGCGGGGCCGCTTCCGCCGCCACTTGAGGCGACGCTTGCGCGGGGCGTGGTACGAGCCCACGGTGTGCATGGCGACGATCGGGAGCCACGCCGCGAGCAGCCAGCAGGCCAGGCTCGCCGGGATGTAGGCCCAGAACGCCCGATCGCGCAGGGCCAGCGCGGCCGCGAAGGCGATCCCGACGGGGGCCAGGAGGGCCGCGACCGTCAGGCTGAGCCCGAGGAAAGACGGGCCGAGCCGCGCGATCGCGCCGAGGATCGCCCCCGGCCGGGCCGCCAGGTCGTCGTCGTGCAGGAACGTCATCATGAGCGCCATCAGCGCGTAAGGGAGCCCGACCAACCCGAGCGCCGCGGCCACGACGGGGCTCCACGACCCGCCCGTCCAGGCCAGGGCCGCCCGATAGGCCGCCAGCGGCAGCAGGCCGACGCCCGCCCCGAGCACGATCCAGAGGAGCCAGGAGCCCACGCCGTCCAGGAGGCCGTCGGCGTTGCGGTCGGGCGGGCGAGGCGGCAGGGGCTCCCCGTCGCTCGAAGCCGCCAGCACCCGCGCCAGATACTGGAAGTCATAGACGATGACCAGGGGCGACAGGATCAGGACGGGCAGCGCCGAAACCAGGGCGATCAGGCGGCCCATCGAGGGCGTCCCCAGCAGTTCGCCGTCGGCGAGGATGGCCAGGCAATACTCCGGCGCCAGGGTGCCCATCACCCAGGCCGCGCCCCCGATCGCCGCGACCATCGCCAGGCCCTCGACCCCTCGCGACGGATAGAGGAGGCGCGGCGGAAACCATGGGTCCAGGGGCTCCGGCTCGGCATCCTCCGGCTCCCTCCTCGCATCCCGACCCCGCGGGGCGAGGGGCGGGCGGGACCCGGCGTCCTCGACCGCCCCCCGAGGCTCCTCCGGGACCAGCGCCGCCGCCGACGCCGGAGCGGGCGGGTCCGCGCCCAGTTCATAGGTCCCCCGCCAGGCCCACTCGCCGTCGTCGGTCGCCTCGGCCGTCTCGGCGGGCGGTGCCGGCTCGTCGGGGACTCCGGGCTCGTCGGGCCACGGCCCCAGGGGCCCGCCCACGGTCGCCCGGTCGGCCGCGCCGGGCATGGGGCGAGGCGGCCCGGCGGGGCCGAGTTCATACGTCCCCCGCCAGTTCCATTCGTCCTCCTCGACCGCCGGGGCCGCCGCGGGCTCGGCCGGCGCGACCTCGGGTCCCCGCCGGAGCATCTCGCACACGTCGTCGTCCGACACCGCCCCGGGCGAGGGAGCCGGCGCGCCCCCGGGCATCCGGAGCGCGCGACCGCAGCCAGGGCAGCGCCCGCTCTTGCCGGGCGCCATGCCCGCCGCCCGCAACCGCCGCCCGCAAGGACAGACCAGGATCGTCACGCCCATCGCGATCGCTCGCTCATTCGCCTTCCCGCCCGGCGACGCCGCGTCGCCCGTGACGACAATTGTAGTAGGGCGGGCCGCGGCGCTTCAAGGACGATTGTGGGAGGAAGTCGATCGGATCGCGGAGAGGATGTTCCAAAGGGGGCGACGCGAGGTCGCGCGGGGATTCCTGGTCGTGGACCGCGACCCTCATCCCATCGAGACGGAGGCCGCCCGGGCGCGACCTTCGTCCGCCTCCTCGTCGATGGCCGCGAGTTCGCGGGAGAGGTCGGCGGCGAGCTTGTAGGCGGCCTGGAAGTCGGGGCTCTCCCCCAGGGCGGCGAGGCGCTCGATGCGGTCGAGATGGCGGCCGACGACGCAGTCGTCGACGACCCGGGCGAGCAACTCGGCGCGCTCGCGATAGAAGGCGGTGAACAGGTCGCCGATCAGCGCCCGCGCCGGGCCGCCGAGCCGGGCGAAGGCGCCCTCCCCCCCGGCGGTCAGGGCCGAGCCGGCGGCGACGTCGAAGAAGACCTGGCCGATCGCGTGGCCGCCCGCCTGGAAGATCGGGCCCGAGGCGATGTCGGCCGCGCCGAACATGCCGATCGTCAGCGCCGGCCGGGCGATGGCCGTGGCCACCAGGCCCCATTCGATCGCCCGCATCATCCGGGGATGCTGGGCCTCGAACACCTCCAGCCGCCTGGCGATCACGCGGCGGTACGACTCGGTGGCCAGCGGCGCGGCGGCGAGACGGCCTTGCAACTCCTCGAAGGCCCGCCGGCGCTGGTCGCCGGCGATCAGCGGTTGCAGCTCCTGGCGCAGCGCGGGGGCGCCGACGCGGTGGACGGCCTCCAGGTCGTTGTAGATCGTCTCCAGCGCCCGGCTGAGCTGGGTCTTCTCCTCGGCGAGGAAGCGGGCCTCGTCCTCGGCCGGCTCGACGGAGCCGGGGAGCCAGCGCGACACCGCGCGTCCCAGCGCCCCGTAGGCTCCGTGGATCTTGCGGTCGAACCAGGTCCGCCGGGGCTCCAGCCAGCGCCAGATCTCCTCGGCGACGACGTGCCCCGGCGGGCGCGGCAGGTCGATCCTCACCTGGACCTTCTGGTGGATCACGGCGCGGGCCTGGCGGTTCTCGTCGGCCAGCTTCTCCAGGTCGCGGAGGTAGGCGGGGATCCCCTCGTCAGGGTCGAGGGCCTGGCGGAGCGCGCCGCGGAGCGACCGGATCTTGATGTCGGCGAAGTGCAGCTCGGCGAGGTCGGCGCGGGGTGAGGTCGAGCCGGGGGTCAGCGGGTGGAAGGTCAGGCGGCCCTCGCGGGCGGCGGCGCGGTCGCGGGGGACGGCGTAGGCGTGCAGCGGGTCGGCGCCGGTCCCCTTGCGGAAGGTCTCCAGCCATCCCCGGCAGTGGTCGCGGTCGTCGGGCCAGTCGATCAGGTTCACGACGGCCAGCACCCCCTTGTCGGCCTCGGCGGCGATGCGGAAGAAGCGCCGGATCTTCTCGTCGTTGTACTTCTGCTGGGTCAGCAGCGCGATGACGACGTCGGCGGCGTGGGTGATGGACTCGGCCAGCTTCCAGTTGTTGGGGAGGGCCGCGTCGACGTCCGGGGTGTCGAGCAGGACGAGGTTGGCCGGCTGCGCGCCGGAGGGGTCCTCGCGCCAGACGAGGCCGTCGGGGTGGCCCTCGGCGACGGCGTCGTCCTCGCTCGCCCAGGGCTGGAGCGCGAATCCGGGGAAGACGGCGGCCAGGTCGTGACGATCGGTGAAGCCGCGGGGCAGCAGCGCGACGGGGTGCTTGGTCTCGGCCGCGTTGTGGTGGACGCGGCTGGCCGGGAAGCCGACCAGGTGATTGAACACGGTGCTCTTGCCCATGTTCGCGCCGCCGGCCACGGCGACGATCAGGTAGGGGGCGTCGGACGCCTGGGGGACCAGCTTCTGGTAGAGGTTGGCCCTCCAGGAAGCGCGGGGCGCGGGGACCCCCGCGGCCTCGGCCTCGTCCGCGAGGCGGGTCAGCGCCGAGGCCAGGTCGACCACCCGGCGCGACCAGGTCGAATAGTCCATCGCGTTCGCTCGCCCTCGTGGTCCCGCGCGTCGTCGGCCGCCGCTCGGCCGCCGCCGGCCCGCCCATTATAAGGGGCCCGACGCCTCGCGGGATATCGCCGCGTCCCCGCGCGGCCCGCCGACTTCCCACCACCGCGCAGCCGATGTCGCACCGCCCCGCGCCGGCCCGACTATCGGTGGGGCCCATGGATTCGCGATGTTCGAAACACAAGGGTCTTTTTTTTCGGAACGACTCTGTTATTGTGAACGTCCGCGGTTTCAAAATGGGCGGTGTCGCGAGTTTGTGCTGTCTTGGCACGATGCTAGCGAATGGAGGGTTCCGAGGGTTTGGAGGGGCGAGGCCTTCCTCTCCCGCGCCCGCCGAGTGGATCGCTCGCGGAGCCCGTCAGCCCGATCCAGTTGGAATGACAACCCAGGAGACGCACCCATGAAGTCCAGGAAGCACGTTTTCGCCCCGTCGCTGGACGGCAAGCTGGAAGATCGATTGGTCCTCAACGGTGCCCATGCCGCGGCCGTCGCGCACTACGCCGGCGATGCGAACGCGGGCATCCCGCGGGACGCGGTGCTGACGACGCGGGCGTACAACAACATCCTGGTGAACATCCACCGGGCGACGGAGCAGCTGGCGCGCAGCAACGGCAGCCAGGCGGCGTACGACCGGGCGGCGAGCCAGATCGGCGCGCAGCTGGGCC
>NZ_JBBCIR010000077.1:0-8328 GCF_037189885.1 Paludisphaera sp. | reverse complement strand
GTGGCCGCGCGACCCGCGCGGCCTGGGCCCCACGCACGCCCTCCCGCGGTCATGGCCTCCTATGATAATAGGAGGTCTTGACATATCCTGCGAGGGTGCATATATACTACATGACACCGTTCCGACGGCGTCGAGGTCGAGGAACCGGGCCGCCCCAACCACGCGGGCTCGCTCGCGCCCATCTCGACGCCTCCCTTCCCGCCGATTCCGGGCACCGTTCGGACCCGGAGTCTCCGATTTAATCTATCTAAAGCCACTATTTCTTTATTTAAGGATTCGAGCCGGCGTGCACGCGCGCGTCCGCCACGTTGCGCCGCCTCCGATCCCCTCTCGACCCCTATCCATGTCCGCCGACGGTCGCCCCTCGCCATGTTCATGGGCCCGGGGGCGGCGTGATGGAGTCCCCCTTCGATGAGCATCAAGAAACGTCCCGGGTTCACCCTGATCGAGCTGCTGGTGGTGATCGCGATCATAGCGGTCCTGATCGCCCTCTTGCTGCCCGCCGTGCAGGCGGCGCGCGAGGCCGCCCGCCGCGCCCAGTGCGTCAACAACCTGAAGCAGATGGGCCTGGCGGCGCACAACTTCGAGTCGGCCAACGGCAAGTTCCCGGACGGGCAGGGCCCGGTGCCGAAGGTCTCGGGCCTGGCGGGGACGGGGTTCATCCGCGGCTCCGTGCTGACGATGATCCTGCCCTACCTGGAGCAGGCGAGCACCTACTCCGCGTTCAACCTGGAGCTGGACGTCCACTCGCACCTGGAGAACCTGACGGCGCAGAACCAGCAGGTCTCCGCGTTCCTCTGCCCCTCGGACGCCTCGGCGGTGCGGATGACGGGGAACCGCGGCCAGTACGGGTCGAACAACTACTACGGCAGCATCGGCGCCACGGCCTCCCAGCTCTTCAACACCCCCACCGCCACGGCCGAGACCGTCACCTCCCGCATCGGCATCTTCAACATCCAGATGAACCTGACGGGGACGCTCGCCACGAATCCCGACTTCCGCAAGGTCATGAGCACGGTGACGATCGCCTCGATCACCGACGGCACGAGCAACACCGCCATGTTCTCCGAGACCCGGCGGGGCATCCTCGCGCCGGTCACCGGGGCCATCCTGGACAAGACCATCGTCCGTCGCTCCCCCACCTGGACCACCCCGGCCGGCAACTTCATCCCCAACTCCGACTGCGACGCCAGCGTGACCAGCCCGGTGAACTACCGGGGCCTCCAGTACCACCGGGCCACGCAATTCCTGCACGTCTACACCCACACCGTCCCGCCCAACTACCGGGGGTACGACTGCGGCGACACGGTCCTGAACGCGACGCACATCGCCGCCCGCAGCTACCATTCCGGCGGCGTGAACGTGGGCATGGCCGACGGCTCCGTCCGGTTCGTCAAGGACTCGGTCAACATCGACGCCTGGCGCGCCCTGGGCACGCGAGCCAACGGCGAGATCATCAGCGCCGACGCCCTCTGACCCCGACAGGCAACCGGGGCGGGCGCGCGGGCCGACCCGCGCGCCCGCCGTCCCCTAGATCCAGGAATCGTCATGCTTCGAACCGTCATCGTCGCGGCCTGCCTGGGCCTCCTCGCCGGCTGCGGGGACCCGGGAAACGACGGGGGCACGACCTCGGCAACCTCCGAGAATGGCCCGCTGGCCCAGGTGGGCGCCCTCTACCGCGACCACTGGGAGCTGAAGAAGAAGGCCCCGACGGGCTACCGCGACTTCGCCCCCTACGCGGAGATCATGCCCGAGGGCTTCAACGCCCTGCGCACCGGCGACATCGTCGCCGTCTGGGGCGTCAAGCTGGAGGACCTCTCCCCCGAGGCGACCGGCGACTCCGCCGACGAGGTCCTCGCCTACCAGAAGGAAACCCCTGAATCCGGCGGCTACGTCCTGATGAAGAACCGGACGATCCGCCAGATGACCGCCGACCAGTTCAAGGCCGCCCCCAAGGCCCCCGGCACGATCGAGGACGCCTCCAACACGGCCAAGAAGAAGTAGCCGGCGCGGACCCGCGCCCTTCCGGGGACACCCTGCCCGACAAGGGCCCCGGTACAGACCGCCCGCGAGGGCGTGACAACGAGCGCCCCGCTCCCGCGAGAGGAGACGGGGCCGCTTCGATTCGGCGATGCCCTTCAGGGCAAGTTCGGCCGACAGGCCCCCGACCTCACCCCGCCTCCGGCCTCGGCGCCGGTCGTCGGAGGAGGAGGCTCAGGACGCAGGCGGCGGAGAGCAGGGCCCCGGAGAGGATGAAGGCGGCGTCGAGGCTGCCGGTCGCGTCCTTAATCGCGCCCGCCGCCTGGGGGACGAAGAAGGCGATGCCCCAGCCCAGGAAGACGAAGCCGTAGTTGAAGCCCAGGTTCCTGGCGCCGAAGAAGTCGGCCGTGAACGCCGGCATCAGCGCCAGGCTCCCGCCGTACTGCCAGTACGCCACGCCCACCGCCAGGAACAGCAGCGGCACGCTCCCCGACGCGATGATCCACGGCATCGCGAACAGGCACGCCGCGGAGACCGCCCCGTTCAGCAGGTAGGCGTTCGCCCGGCCGATCTGGTCGGAATACGACCCCGTCCCCACCCGCCCGGCCGCGTTCACCAGCCCGCCGTAGGACGCCAGGAGCCACCCGTTCGCCGCGAAGAACGCCAGCGTCCCCGCCGTCTTGTTCAGGAGCGGCGCCGCGTTCGCGATCACCAGCAGCCCCGACTGCGCCGAGCCGATGAACAGGAACACCAGCGCGTAGAACCGCCACGTCCGCAGCATCTCTCCCGCCGTGGCGTCGGCGACCGGGTCGGGCGCGGGGGCGGAACTCGTCATGGCCGCGACGGCCGGCCCCGGCGGGACGTATCCCGGCGGCGGGAAGACGAGGAATCGCGAGGCGACCACCACCACCGCCGCGAACAGCACCCCCAGGCCGATGAAGCTGCCCGACAGCCCGTAGCGGGAGATCAGCGCCCCGGCCAGCGGCGCGATGTAGATCGCCGCCGCGCCGTAGCCCCCCACCACGATCCCCGCCACCAGCCCGCGACGGTGGGGGCCGAACCACTTCACGGCCGCCGGCGTGGCCGCCGCGTAGCCGAACCCCATCCCCATCCCCCCCAGCAGGCCGAAGCCCACCAGCAGGCCGAGGTAAGACTTCATCAGCCCCGCCAGGACGCACCCCGCCGCCAGCAGCAGCCCGCCGAGCGTCGCGCCGAAGCGGGGGCCGAGCCGGTCCTGGATCCGCCCGCCGGGGATCATCGCCAGGGCGAAGATCATCCCGCAGGCGGCGTAGGCCGAGGTGGCCTGCGCGTCGGTCAGGTACGTCCAGCCGGCGTCGAGTCCCGACATCGGCGACCCCGGCGGGCGCGCCTCGTCCCCGACCAACCGCGCCTTCCATACGCTCCAGGCGTAGAGGATCCCCAGGCACAGGTTCACCGACATCCCGGCGAACACCACCCCCCAGGCCTTCGCCGGCGCCTTCGCCTCCAACGTCGTCGCTTCCACGTCCTCGCCCCTCCGCCGATGTGTTGAGATGGGGGCGCAGCATCGCCGAGCCGACAGCCCGACGCAAGGGGGCGCGGCGTCGGGACGCCCCAGCCATCGGGGATTTCCCGCGGAAAGATGAAATCCCGCAGCCCCCCTCGCGGATCGTGGCTGATGGTGGGTCGTTCCTTGACAATTCGCGAGTTTGAACCAGACGCCGATGATTGATAGACGCAACCATCACGCGAGCCGATGACGAGCGCCCTTCTCCCCTCGTGGGAGAAGGTGGCCGAAGGCCGGATGAGGGGGCGACCGCCGCCGCGTTGCCCGTCTCGCGAGGGATCCCAATCCGACGCCTCTCGGTGGCGCGCCCCCCTCATCCGCCCCTCCGGGGCACCTTCTCCCACGAGGGGAGAAGGGGGATCAACCTTCCTTTCGAGGCGTTCTGGACGGAGCACCCGCGTGCGGCAGGACTTGAGCGCCGTGGTCATCGCGAAATCCAACGCCCCATCGCCGTCGCGAATGAAAACGACGAGCCCGGCGAGGCCATTGAATTTGCTACGCGTTTTCGACGAACGAAGCCAACTTCGCGGCTCGGTTTAATGACTCAAGTATTTTGAATGCAATGGTTTGTGTGCATTGTTGGTTTCCGCCACGGCGCGCGAACGAAGCCAAACGAAGCCAGGCCGTCGCCCCGTCACAGGCACGACCGGCCCAGGGTGCCCCAGAGGGCGGCGCGGGCGCGGAGCAGGGGGGGCGTGTCGCCGGCGCCGACGTTCAGGCGGGGCATGGCCAGGGGGTCGCGACCCCGGCGGACGAGCCCCTCGAAGGCGGTGAAGCCGGCGCGGTAGCCGACGGCCGCGGCCAGGCGGAACGTCCGGTCGGTCACGGCGCCCGGCCATCCGTAGGGGTACGCGACCGCCCGGACCGGCCGGCCCACGGCGGCCTCCAGGATCGTCCGCGAGAGCGCCAGCTCCCGGCGCGCGTCGCGGTCGTCCAGCGTCCCCAGCGCGACGTGGGAGTGGGCGTGCGAGCCGATCGCGTGGCCCTCGGCGGCCAGCGCCTTCAGGTGGCCCCAGGACATGAACAGCCCGCGGCCGAGCGCGGCGGAGTCGACGTCGACCTCGGCCCGATCTTCCAGCCGCTTGAGGAAGCCGTCGCGATCGGCGACTTCCCCGGCAAGCACCGGGCGGATCAGCGCCATGATGGCGGCCGAGCGGTCGGGCGTCGTCAGGTCGACGACGATCGGCGCGGGGTCGTCCGGGGCGCGCGGGATCTCGAAGCGGTCGAGCCGCGACGCCTTGACGACATGGGCGACGTGGTCCCACCAGGGGAGCCGCGGGCGTTCGAGGAAGTCGGTGGGGATGAAGAATGTCGCGGGGAGGCCGAGTTCGCGGAGGACGGGGAGGGCGGCGTCGAAGTTGTCGCGGCAGCCGTCGTCGAACGTGACCGCCGCGCGGGGACGCCGGTCGGCCGGGCCGGCCGGGGCGATCAGCTCCTCCGCCGGGACCACGCGGAATCGATCGCGGAGCATCGCCATCTGGGCCCGGAACCCCTCGGGCGTGGCCGAGACCGTGGGGTCGTAGAACGGGTTCGACGGGCCCGGGACCGCGATCCGGTGGTACGTCAGGACCACCGACCGCCCCGCCTCGCCGAGCGCCTCGAGCGCCCGGAGGGCACCCGTCGCCTCCAGCCCCCGGGCCACGAAGGCCCGCTTGTTCGCCACCGAGTCCCAGAACCGCGAGTCCAACGGGCTTCTACCCTTTCCGGCGAGTGATCGAGGCCGAGAGATCGTCGCGGGGCCCTCGCCAGGCCGGGTGGGTCCCCAGCTCCTCGGCGATCGCGCCGAGGAAGGCGTGCATCACGGCCAGGCGTTCCTCGGCCAATTCGCGGCCCGCGGCGGTTTGCATGGTCGCGGGGAGCTTCATCAGCTTGACGGCGAAGTGGTCGAGCGCGAAGCGGCGGTCGTCCAGCGGCCGAGAGGCGGCGAACGGGTCGTCGGCGTCGAACATGGCCGAATTCATCAGCCCCGCCGTGTAGAACGTCCGGGCCACTCCGATGGCCCCCAGGGCTTCCAGCCGATCGGCGTCCTGGAGGACCTTCGCCTCCACGGTCGTCGGCTCCACCCCGGCGGAGAAGCTGTGGGCGTGGATCGCGTGGCACGCCGACGCGACGCGGCCCTCGTCGAGCCCCAGCTCGCGGAGGACCGGGGCGGCGGCCTCGGCGGAAAGGGCGGAGGCGCGCTTGCGGTCGGGCGAGTCCTTCGGCGGGCTCACCAGGTCGTGCAGGTAGGCCGCCGCGATCAGGACGGCGCGGTCGCCCCCCTCGCGGTCGGCGATCCGCAGGGCGTTGTCGCGGACCCGTCGCGCGTGGTGGACGTCATGGCCGGCGTCCCCCCCGGGGGCGAGGCGGTCGAAGGCGGCTTCCAGGGCCTGGGTCAGGGCGAGCATGTCCATGGTCATCGCGAGGCGCCGAAGCGGTCCTGGCCCAGCTGACGCTCGCGCTCATGCTCGCGGGCCAGGTCCTTGCGGGTCATGCGGGACGGGGCGGGGCCGTTCCCAAGGTCGCGGTCGCGGTCGCGCTCGCCCCGCCCGCGGCCGCGCTCCATCCCCGGATAGTGGCCGACCTCGGGCGGACGGGGGGTCGCGCCGCCGGCGAACAGGGCGGGGCTGAGCGGGGTGGAGATCGGCGTGATGCGGTTGATCTTCCAGACCCCCGGCCTGGTCTCCTCGAACCCCAGCGACCACGTCGTGTCGGCGGCGCCGCTGAGCCCGCCGAAGCCGAAGGGCCCCTGGACGCTCCCCCGGGCGAACACCTTGAACTCGGCCTTGCCCCGGCGCGTCCGGCTGCCGGCGCTGGCCTGCAGCTCGCGGACCCGCACCAGGTCGAACTTCGCGGCGGAGACGTTGCCCGCGATCAGCGCCCGGGTCGCCTCCGGGCTCATCGACGACCCGGCCTGGACGAACTGCGCGTCGGGCGTCAGGTGGCCCAGGATGCGCTGGGAGTCGGAGGCCAGCAGGGCGCGGCGGAGGTCATGCACGACCCCCTCGATCCTCTCCTTCTCCGTCACCCAGGCCCACTCGAAGGCCGCCACGCCCCCCGCCAGGGCGAGCGCCACGCCACCCCAGATCAGGTACTTCCCCTCCTGCCGGACCCGCAGCGCCACGAAGCAGCAGGCCGCCGCCATCAGCAGGACCGCCACCGGCAGCGTCGGATCCTCGGTGAACATGCTCATCGTCGGTCCTCCCCGCGCCGTATTCCTACGTTTGTAGGAGCCAGCGTCATTGTGGCGCCGTCGGGGCGGTCCGGGAAGCCCCGACCGCCGGGATTCCTAGGATTTCGGGGCGGGCTTCTCCTCGGCGGCGTCGGGGGCGGGCTTCTTCTCGGCGTCGGCGTCGTCGGCGGGCCGATCGTCGACCTTTTTCGGCTCGGCCGCCCTGGGCTGGGGGCGGACGGCCTGGACGTCGGAGTAGGCGACGGGGAGCTGGTTGTAGCGAGGCTCCCACTCGTTGGGGCGGTTCTTGAGGTTGGCGTCGAGGTACTTGACCAGCGTGTCGGCCGCCCTGGGCTCCAGGCGGAGGAGCTTGTAGCCGTGGAGGGCGGAGGGGAAGGTCTCGAGCTTGTTGGACCGGCCGCGCTCCAGGTCGCCGCGGACGGCCTCGATGGCGTCGCGGGAGGGGGCGTCCTTGGCGCCGGACATCAGGAGCATGGGGACGCGCAGGGCGACCGGCGGGGCGACGCGCGAGAGGACGTAGCCGGAGCCCTCGGGCCGGGGCGACACCAGCGCCAGCGCCGCGAGGTCGCCGGCGCGGCCCTCGGTGGAGACGGCGGCGCCGGGCTGGTAGGCCCAGGCGATGGCCAGGTTCGCCCCCTCGCCGAGCCCCACCGCGCCGAGCTTGCCGATGTTCAGCTCGCCGCGATTGTGGCGGTCCAGGAGGAACTGGTAGGCGGCCTGGAGGTCGTCGGCCATCGTCTCGTACTCCTCGGCGGCCACCTGCCGCCGGGGGTTCTGGCCCTGGCCGCGGAGGTCCGGCGCGAGCACGGCGTAGCCCGCGGACTGGAGGTACTCGGCCAGGCCGCGGCCCTTGAACTCCAGGACGGGATCCTCGAAGTCTTTCCGCGAGCGGCCCTTCTCATGGATGAGGACGACGACGGGGGCCGCCTCTCCCAGCCGCGAGGGGTAGTACGAGGATGCCAGCGGCGTGCCGTCGAACGCGCGGAGCTTGAAGGTGTAATGATACGTCCCGGGCGCGCCCAGGGCCCTGGGATCCCCCGCCTTGGCCAGCGGGTCGCCGCCGCGAGGCTCCACCTTCTTCAGCCGGGCGCCCCCCTGGTCGCGCAGGGGGCGGGCGTTCCGCCTCCCCGGCTCCTGGGCCGCGACCGCCAGGGTCGTCGCCAGGGCGATCGCGACGGTCCAGGTCTTCCGACTCGTCAGCAGTCCGCGCATGGCCGCCCCCGTATTCCACTTCGTCGCGAAACGGTCCCCGGGCCGCCCGTCGGCGCGCCCCTCCAACATCCTATGGTCGGCGTCGACCGGCCACAAGCGCGGCGGATGGCGTCCACGCGATCCGACCGACGGCCGCCCCCGGAGAAAAGAATCCGAGATTCCTGAAACCCCGCCGCCCCCGCCGCGGACCATATGGGTGTTTGATGGCGGCGCTCTTTGACAAAACGGAAGCAGTCGAGGATCGAGAGGGCCGGGGAGGCCGGGGGGTACCCGGAGAGGGTCGTGCGAACCACGGGCGGGCCTTTTGTGGTGCGGGCGTCGGCGAGCATGTCGGCGAGCGTCCGGTCGATGGGGATCTGGGGTTCCCAGCCGACGGCCTCGCGGAGCTTGGAGGCGTCGGCGACGAGGTAGGGGAGGT